>NZ_VFTL01000045.1:0-52668 GCF_006439385.1 Mesorhizobium sp. B3-1-7 | reverse complement strand
AGCGCTGGTCGACCCCCACTCCGTCTCGGCTTCGCCGAGCCACCTCTCCCCCGATCGACGGGGTAGAGGAAAGGCGCGCCAGGCTTTTTGCCGACAACGCTCGTCCAGCAAGGCTCCCTTCCTTTCCCTCCGGAGGGGGGAAAGGTGGCGCTGCAAAGCAGCGACGGATTGGGGGAACCACGTGGCAATCAGGTCTTCGGCCGATCAATCACGCCGATCAAGGCATGCCGGCTATCCGAACTCCCAAAGATTGCCCTGCCTTGTGGTGAGAAGCGGTCCGCGCGCGAGCGGACGAGAAGCCAATTGCTAGAAGGCGGGAGCTAAAGCCGGTCGGGCTTGCGGATGAAGGCGGCGCCGAGGATCGGGCCGGGCATGCCGTCCTGACCGACCGACTGCAGCAGCACCGCGCAGCCGCCCTTCTTGGCGATCTCGGTCATCGGCAATTCGTAACGCTGCGCCTTGCCGTGCCACATGCCGGCGGTCTGGATGTCGGAAACGGCGTTCCAGTAGGTCAGGCTGCGGCCGCTGTTCTCGCCCTGGCCGATCTTCACCATCCGCGGCGGATCGAAATAGACGATCACCACATGGGCGTCGGTCGGGCCGTTGCCGGCATCGCCCGCGTCGATCACGACACGGTCGCTGGTGCGGCTAACCTTGATGGCGACCCGCATGCCCTCGCCGGTCCTGTCCATCCGCGCCAAGGCGCCGTCGACGTCCTTGCGGCTGGCGCCGTTGACGTGGCTGCGGCCGTTGATGACGGCCTGCGGCGTGTAGACCGAGCGGCTGCCGAAGGCGCGCATATAGTCATACTGGCGCTCGGTGTTTTCCTTGGTGCTCAGCGTGTCCTGCCAGCCGAGATAGTCCCAGTAATTGACGTGGTAGGCGAGCGCGACGATGTCGTCCTTGCCGGCGAGCTCGGCAAACAACTCGTCGGCCGGTGGACAGGAACTGCAGCCCTGGCTGGTGAACAATTCGACCACGCCCAAAGGCTTGTCGGCTTGAGGCTTGCCGGTCGCGGCCTTCTCAGGCTCGGCTGCCAGGGCCACGCCGCCCAACGCCGTAAGGGCCAGCGCTACTGCCGCAAGCCGCAATCGTCCTCGAAATGCCATGACTTTTCCAATTCCCGCCGGTGACGCCGGCCTTGTTCTGATTGCTAAAATATGTGGCAGAAGCGCCAGTCAACGGGAAGTCACGTTGCGGTGAAATTTTTGCTGTTGCAGCCGCAGGTAAGGGCGCAATAGGAGAGGCGATTGCATTTCAAGGCTTGGTTCGATTCGGGAGCAGCATCCTCACCATGTGGCAAACTCTCCTGACCCCTGTCGATCTCTATTGCGAACGGACAGGGCCTGGACTTTGGGCCGAGCCGGCTAATGCTTTGACCAACCTGGCTTTCATTGCCGCGGGACTATGGGGCGTCCAGCAGGTGCGGCGATACAAGACCGGCACCTTCGCCGAAGTGCTGGCCTGGTGGGTGGTGGCGATCGGCATCGGCTCGACCCTTTTCCACACCTTCGCCAGCAAAGGCACGATCTGGGCCGACATCCTGCCGATCGCCGGCTTCACGCTGGCCTACACGCTGTTCAACCTGCGGCGTTTCCTCGGCATGGAATGGGGCAAGGCGATCCTCGTCTTCGTCGCCTTCTATGCCGTGGCCGGCCTGATCGCCTACGCCGTGCCCGACTGGCTGCGCCAGGCGTCGAACGGCACCACGGGGCTACCTGCCGCCCTTCCTGGCGCTCGCCTTCTTCGGAGCGTGGGTGGCGGCCACCGGCAACCGGGCCGGCTGGTACAATCTGACCGGGTCGGCGATCTTCGTCGTCTCGGTCCTCTGCCGCATGATCGACCCGCTGGTCTGCGCCAGCTTCCCGCTCGGCACGCATTTCCTCTGGCATGTCTTCAACGGGCTGATGCTCGCTGTGTTGCTGGCTGCGACGGCGCGGTTTGGGAAGCGGAAGGTAAGGCAGTAGTGAGTAGTGAGTAGTGAGTAGTGACGCTCTTTCCCCTACTCACTAATTCCTACTCACCACTCCCTATTTTACGCGGCCAGGTCGCGCAGCACGTATTGCAGGATGCCGCCGTTCTTGAAGTAGTCGAGCTCATCCAGCGTATCGATGCGGCAGATGATCGGCACGTTCTTCACCGTGCCGTCGCCATAGGTGACCTTGGCCACCATCTTCTGGCGCGGCTTGATCGCGTCCAGGCCGTCGATCTGGACCAGTTCGTCGCCCTTCAGGTTGAGCGAGGCCCATGAGGTGCCGTCCTCGAAGACGAAGGGGATGACGCCCATGCCGACCAGGTTGGAGCGGTGGATGCGCTCGAAGGACTGGGCGATGACCGCGCGCACGCCGAGCAGGTTGGTGCCCTTGGCCGCCCAGTCGCGCGACGAGCCGTTGCCGTATTCGACGCCGGCGAAGATCACCAGCGGCACGCCTTCCTGCTTGTATTCCATCGCCGCGTCGTAGATCGACATCTCCTCCTTCGAGGGATAGTGGATCGTGTAGCCGCCCTCTCGGCCATTCTCGCCCAGCATGTGGTTGCGGATGCGGATGTTGGCGAAGGTGCCGCGCATCATCACCTCATGGTTGCCGCGCCGCGTGCCGTACTGGTTGAAGTCGGCGACGCCGACGCCATGCTCGGTCAGATACTTGCCGGCCGGCGATGCAGCCTTGATCGAGCCCGCCGGCGAGATGTGGTCGGTGGTGATCTTGTCGCCGAAGAGGCCGAGCACGCGCGCGCCCTTGATGTCGCCGACCTTGCCGAAGGCGCGGCCCATGCCGGCGAAATAGGGCGGGTTCTGCACATAGGTCGAGTGGTCGTCCCAGGCATAGGTCTGGCCTTCCGGCGCCTTGACCTTCTGCCAGTAGGCGTCGCCCTTGAAGACGTCGGCATATTTGCGGGCGAACAGCTCGCGGGTGACGTTCTTCTCGATGAATTCCTGGATCTCGGCCGAGGTCGGCCAGATGTCCTTGAGATAGACCGGCTTGCCGTCGCTGCCTTCGCCGAGCGGCTCGGTGGTGAGGTCCCTGGTCACCGTGCCGGCCAGCGCGTGCGCCACCACCAGCGGCGGCGAGGCAAGGTAGTTCGCCTGCACGTCCGGCGAGACGCGGCCTTCGAAGTTGCGATTGCCGGAAAGCACCGCGGCGGCAATCAAACCTTTATCGTTGATGGTCTTGGAGATCGGCGCCGGCAGCGGGCCGGAATTGCCGATGCAGGTGGTGCAGCCGAAGCCGACCAGGTTGAAGCCGATCTGGTCGAGCTCCTTCTGAAGGCCGGACTTTTCGAGATATTCGGCCACCACCTGGCTGCCGGGGGCGAGCGAGGTTTTCACCCACGGCTTCTGCTTCAGGCCGCGGCGGTTGGCGTTGCGCGCAAGCAGGCCAGCGCCGATCAGCACGCTCGGGTTCGACGTGTTGGTGCAGGAGGTGATGGCGGCGATGACGACGTCGCCATGGCCGAGATCGTAGTCGGTGCCTTCGACGGCGTAGCGCTTCGAGATCTCGGCGGCCTTCTTGTATTCGGTCTCCATCGCCTTGGCGAAGCCGGCGGGGATGTCCTGCAGGGCGACGCGGCCCTCTGGGCGCTTCGGGCCGGCCATCGACGGCACGACGTCGCCGAGGTCGAGCTCGAGCAGGTCGGTGAAGACCGGATCGGCCGAGCCTGTGTCGCGCCACATGCCTTGCGCCTTGGAATAGGCCTCGACCAGCGCGATGCGGTTCTCCTCGCGGCCGGACATTGTCAGGTAGCGGATGGTTTCCGAGTCGACCGGGAAGAAGCCGCAGGTCGCGCCGTATTCCGGCGCCATGTTGCCGATGGTGGCGCGGTCGGCCAGCGTCATGTTGGAGAGGCCGGGGCCGAAGAACTCGACGAATTTGCCGACGACGCCCTTCTTGCGCAGCATCTGGGTGACGGTGAGCACCAGGTCGGTGGCGGTGACGCCTTCCTTGAGCTTGCCGGTGAGGCGGAAGCCGATGACTTCCGGCAAGAGCATGGACACCGGCTGGCCGAGCATCGCGGCCTCGGCCTCGATGCCGCCGACGCCCCAGCCCAAAACGCCGAGGCCGTTGATCATGGTGGTGTGCGAATCGGTGCCGACGCAGGTGTCGGGATAGGCGGTGGTTTCGCCGTCCTCAGCGTTGGTCCACACGACCTGTCCGAGATATTCGAGGTTGACCTGGTGGCAGATGCCGGTGCCGGGCGGCACGACGCGGAAGTTGCGGAAGGCCTGCTGGCCCCATTTCAGGAATTTGTAGCGCTCCTCGTTGCGCTCATATTCCAGCTCGACATTGCGAGCGAAGGCCATCGGCGTGCCGAACTCGTCGACGATGACGGAGTGGTCGATGACGAGGTCGACCGGCACCAGCGGATTGATCTTCTCCGGATCGCCGCCGAGCGCCTTGATGCCGTCGCGCATCGCCGCCAGGTCGACCACCGCCGGAACGCCGGTGAAATCCTGCATCAGCACGCGGGCCGGGCGATAGGCGATCTCGACCCCGGCGGTGCCCTTGTCGGTCAGCCAGGCGGCGACCGCCTGGATCGATTCCCTGGTGACCGAACGGCCATCCTCGTTGCGCAACAGGTTCTCCAGCAGCACCTTCATCGAATAAGGCAGCTGGGCGATGCCGGTGAGGCCGTTCTTCTCGGCCTCAACGAGGTCGAAGTAAACATAGTCCGCGCCACCCGCGGTCAGGGTGCGGCGGCAATTGAAACTGTCGAGGGATTTGGTCACGGCGATCCGTCCTTGTCTGTTCAGCCTGAAAGGGAACGGACGCCGTTGGCATGCAATCACGCGCAAAGGTGCGGGTACGGCCATTTCCGCTGTCCGCTCCCAAGCAACCCGAGCCGTTCAAGGCGGCGCGTGCGCTGGTTCGGCGCTAATTCTGATCCCGCGCCGACCGCTGGCACGGATGAACCGCATATAGAGAATTTCCTGGAATAGTTCTAGACAGTCGAAGGACGAATTTGCGTGAGCCGGAAACGGCCGCGAAACGGTGCTTTCGGGACGGGCAAGAATGCGGCTGATCGCCGAAAATCTAGGCGGCGAGCGCGGCGGCGAGACGGTTTTTTCCAACATCGGCTTCGCGCTGGACAAGGGCGAGGCGCTCATTGTCACCGGTCCGAACGGCTCGGGCAAATCGACGCTGCTCAGAATCGTCGCCGGCCTGCTGCCGGCCGCGCATGGAAAGGTGCGGTTCGAGGATGGCGGCGAGGCCTTCCCGACGGCCGCCTCTGCTTCGCATTATCTCGGCCATCTCAACGCGATGAAGACGGCGCTCAGCGTCGAGGAGGATCTCGGCTTCTGGCGCGCCTTCCAGGGCGAGCCGGGACTGGGCGTCGAGGAGGCGCTGGAGACGGTGGCGCTCGGCGGTCTCGGACATCTGCCCTTCGGCTATCTGTCGACAGGGCAGCGGCGACGGGCCTCGATCGCGAAGCTCCTGGTGAGCCGCCGGCCGGTCTGGCTGCTCGACGAGCCGACCGCGGGGCTGGACAAGGCCTCGGAGGAGCGATTCGCGGGGCTGATGAAGGCGCATCTGCGCGACGGAGGGATTGTCGTGGCGGCCACGCATCTGCCGCTGGGGCTGGGCGGGGCGACGGAATTGAGGATGGGCGACTGATGTCGGCGCGAGGCACCCCCCTCTGTCCTGCCGGACATCTCCCCCGCAAGAAGGGAGATTGGCAGCTTCGGCGCCGGCATCTCCTTCGCGGCGTCGGTGATTGGCGAAAGTCCGCGCGACATTCGATCTCCCCCCTTGCGGGGGAGATGGCCGGCAGGCCAGAGGGGGGTGTGCCGGAGCGCCAGCCTCGCCAAGGGATTCCTTTATAATGTGGCCCCTCTTCCTGCGCGACATCCGTCTTTCCATCCGCGCCGGCGGCGGGGCGTTGATCGGGGTCATCTTCTTCCTCGCCGTCATCGTCACCATCCCGTTCGGCGTCGGTCCCGACCTCAACCTCTTGTCGCGCATCGGCCCGGCGATCCTGTGGATCGCCGCCCTGCTCGCCTGCCTGCTCGGGCTCGATCGCCTGTTCCAGGCTGATCGCGAGGACGGCTCGCTCGATCTGCTGGTGCTGAACAACGACCGCCATATGCTGGCGCTGACGGTGCTGACCAAATGCCTGGCGCACTGGACCGGCAGCGTGCTGCCGCTGGTGGTCGCGGCGCCTTTGCTTGGCCTGTTCATGAACATGGAGCCGCTCGGCATCGGCGCCACGGCGCTCACGCTTCTCGTCGGCACGCCGGCCATCACCTTCATCGGCGCCGCAGGTGCCGCGGTGGCGGTGGCGCTGCCGCGCGGCGGATTGCTTATTTCGGTGCTGGTGCTGCCTTTGACCATTCCGGTGCTGATCTTCGGCGTTTCGGCAAGCTATGGCGCGGTGGCCGATCCGGCGCCATTCCTGCAGCCTTTCCTCATTCTTGCCGCGCTGACGCTGTTTCTTGCAGTGCTCGGTCCCCTGGCGGCGGCATTGGCGCTGCGGCACGGGACGGATTGAGACGAGGGAAACGTTCCTTCACTGCGGCACCGCAACAAATTGCGAAGCGGCCGGCGCGAGGTTAAAGGGAAGACATGATCGCAACGATTGGCACGGCGGAGAGCGGGGAGCGGCTGATATGAGCGCGCATGCCCTCTTCGTCACCGCCGCCTATGCCATCACCGCCGTGGTGCTCGCCGGGCTGATCGGCTGGATCCTGCTCGACCAGCGGGCGCGCAAACGCGAGCTCGCGGCGCTGGAAGCGGCCGGAGTGCGCCGGCGCTCCGACAAGGCTGTCAAATCATGAGCATCGAAATCGAAACGCCGGCGCCGCGGCGCCGCCTGTTCGTGCTTCTGCCGCTGCTGGTGTTCCTGGGGCTGGCGGGGCTGTTCCTGTGGCAGCTGCTCTCGGGACGCGACGCCTCTGAAATCCCCTCGGCATTGATCGGACTGCCGGCGCCGCAGACCAGCCTGCCGCCGCTCGAAGGGATCAGCCTGCCGGGGCTGGATACAAAGTCCTTTACCGGCAAGGTGACACTGGTCAACGTGTTCGCGTCCTGGTGCGCGCCGTGCCGGGAGGAGCATCCGGTGCTGCTCGGCCTGTCGCAGGACAAGCGCTTCACGCTCGCCGCGCTGAACTACAAGGACCAGCCGGAAAACGCCCGCCGCTTCCTTGGCGATCTCGGCAATCCGTATCAGGGGATCGGCGTCGATCCTGCCGGACGCGCGGCGATCGACTGGGGCGTCTATGGCGTGCCCGAGACCTTCGTCATCGGCAAGGATGGCAGGATTGCCTACAAGCATGTCGGGCCGCTGACGCCAGCGTCGGTCAGGGCGTTGCTGTTGCCGCAGATCGAGAAAGCGCTGGCGGCGCCGGGCTGACGTGGCGCCGGGCTGAGGCGCCTGTCACGTTCGTCATTCTAGGGCGAAGCAAGGAGCGAAGCGACGCGCGCAGACCCTAGAATCCATTCCGTGACGCTGATCGAGGAGCGCGGCGGCCTGGATTTCGGCGCTTGTGCAGCGCGTTCTGCATCGCTGCGACGCCTGGAAGTCACCGAATGGATTCTCGGGTCAAGCCCGAGAATGACGAAGTGGCCGGACGATCGGCCTGCCGCTCAGCCGTAGATCTGCTTGTGTACCTGGTAGAGCATTTCCGAGCGGTCGGCGCGCAGATCGGCGAGATCGCGGCTGGACAGGTTCTCGATTTCGGCGACGAGGCGGTTGTAATGACGGCGCTTGGCCATGCTGGCGCGGGCGCGGGAGACAAGATTGTCGAACATGACAGGGTTCCTTCTTAGTTGTTCCTCCCTGACGATTGTGAGGATGACATAGGAATGATGCATTGCAAAAGAAAGATGTTGCAATGCACCATTGCAACCAGCGCATAGCCGGTTAATCGCAGGCTAACAGGCTATGCGTCCGACGCGGTACGCAAGACCGGCCCGCTTCACGCAGTGCTCATCTGTTTTGTCATACAAATTACTGGCCTGCCGTCTTGCCAGATCGCTTCCAGGCTGGCTTGATCCGCCCGTCACCTGATGCCGGGAGGAAATGCATGGCGGCCGAAGACTATTACGACGTTCTCGATCCGCGCTTCGCGCGCCTGTTCAACGGCAGCGCCCAGGTGGAAAAGCTGTTCACCGGGTGCCGCTGGGCGGAAGGGCCGGCCTGGTTCGCCGCCGGCCGCTATGTCGTCTGGTCGGATATCCCGAACAATCGCATGCTGCGCTATGACGAGACCGACGGCAGCGTCAGTGTGTTCCGGCAGCCGTCCGGCAATTCCAACGGCAACACCGTCGACCGGCAGGGCCGGCTGGTGACCTGCGAGCATTCCGGCCGCCGCGTCAGCCGCACCGAATTCGACGGCTCTATCACGACCATCGCCGAGAAGTGGAAGGGCAAGCGGCTGAACTCGCCCAACGACGTGGTGGTGCGCTCCGACGGCTCGATCTGGTTCACCGATCCGAGCTACGGCATCGACACCGATTATGAGGGCGACAAGGCCGAGAGCGAGATCGGCGCCTGCAATGTCTATCGCGTCGATCCCGATACGGGCGATGTCGAGGCCGTCATCACCGACATGGTGCGGCCGAACGGGCTCGCCTTCTCGCTCGACGAAAGCCTGCTCTACGTCGTCGACACCGGCCGCACGCATGGCGAGAAGAACCCGGCGCATATGCGCGTCTTCAACGTCGGCAAGCACGGCAGGAAGGTTTCCGGCGGCAAGGTCTTCGCAGACTGCACCGCCGGCCTGTTCGACGGATTCCGGCTCGATTCCGACGGGCGCATCTGGACGAGTGCCGCCGACGGCATCCATTGCTACGATCCGGACGGCACGCTGATCGGCAAGGTCAAGGTGCCGGAAGTGACCGCCAACTGCGTGTTCGGCGGCAACAAGCTCAACTGTCTCTACATCGCCGGCACCACCTCGCTCTACATGGTGCGGCTGATGGTGAATGGGGCGAAAACCTATTGAAGGTTCTGCAGGCGCTTCTTCGGCCATTCCTGGCCTTTCTGCGCATCCCAGCGGCACCCGCGGCGCTGCGGCTCCCGCAACCACCGCCATCCGCTTTGCCGGAGCGAATTGCCAAACCGTCGCCTGACGCCAAACGGAAGAACCCACGGGGAGAACATCATGCCATTCGTCAACATCCGCATCGTCAAGGAAGTGATCGCCGCCGATCCGGCCGGCAAGAAGGCTGACATCGCCAAGAAGGTGACCGCGGCCATCATGGACGCCACCGGGCTCGGCAATGACGATGTCTGGGTGGTGTTCGAGGAGGTCAACGCCCGCGACTGGTATGTCGGCAAGACCGATGTCGAGACGCTGCGGAAGGGGTAGGGCTCTTCCAGCGCCTAAAAAGTTGCGAGGGGTCGGCGGGACAGCGCCCCCCTCTGTCCTGCCGGACATCTCCCCCACAAGGGGGGAGATCAGATGTCGCCTCGGCTTTCGCCAATCGTCGACGTTGCAGGAAGCGCACCGGCGCCGAAACTGCCAATCTCCCCCCTTGTGGGGGAGATGCCCGGCAGGGCAGAGGGGGGCGCCAAGGATCGCAAGCGAAGCAGGTCAGCGGTTACTGTGATCGAATAAACCCTACGAAAGCCTCGATCGCTCCACGCATCGCCCTTCGGTTCGCAGGGTCTGCCAAAATAGCCTCCATCTCCGCCGGCTTCTTGCCCAGCAGCGCGATCTCCAGCGTCCCCTCCTCATACATCGCGAACGACATCGTCCGCATGATCTCGGCCAGTGCCGCCCGCGCATAGAGCGAACGGGGCGAGGCGTGGACCAGCATCGTCGGCTTGCCCACCGCGGCGTCGCGCGAGACCAGCCAGTCCAGCGCGTTCTTCATGCCGCCGGGCACGCCATGCGCATATTCCGGGCAGGAGACGACGACGCCGTCGGCCTGGGTGACCATCTCGATCAGGCGTGCCGCTTCCGGCGGCGTGCGCTCGCCCTCGTCGTCGGGGTTGAAGATCGACAGCCGGCCAAGGCCGTCATAAACCTCGACACGGCAGTCCGCGGGCGCGTTGGCGGCCAATGCGGCAACCAGGGCCGAGTTGGTCGAGGCGGCGCGCAGGCTGCCCGATATGGCGATGATCTCGATCAAGGGAGGGAGCCGGACGAAGGGTTGAGTCGTCCGCGAAGCCTACCACATGGTCTGACGGTAGTCGTCGTCCAGCTCGCGGTCGATCTCGCCGGCGCTTTCGCCAAGGGCCAACTGGTCGCGTATGATCTGGCCGAGCGTCGGCAGGGTCGCGCGGTCGTACCAGGTCTCCGGCTTCCACAGATCAGAGCGCATGAAGGCCTTGGCGCAATGCATATAGGCGGCCTTGACCGTCACCACGATGACGCTTTGCGGCTCCTTGCCGTCGACCGCAAGGCGCTCGCGTAAGACGGGATCGACGGTGATGCGGGCATCACCATTGACGCGCAGCGTCTCGTTCATGCCGGGGATGAGGAAGAGCAACCCGACCGACGGATTGCGAATGATGTTTTCCAGCGTGTCCAGCCGGTTGTTGCCGGGGCGATCGGGAATGGCGATGGTGGAGTTGTCGAGGATGGCGGTGAAGCCGGGCTTGTCGCCATTACAGCGCCGCGCGTCCTTTGGACGCGCAAAGGACGCTGTAACACTTTTGATTTGGCGCATGATCCTTTCCGAAAATCGATTTCGATTTTCGGGGTCATGCGCTAGGCGTCACATCGGCATTGCCGGCGTCGTCGGAGGAGCCGATCAGCACGAAGGGGCTCTTGCCGATGAACGAACGGCAATGGCCGTCGAGGTTTTTTGAGCTCCTTGCGGATCGAGCCGTCGGTCGGCCGGGGCGTCTTATAGATCGTTCTCAGCTCGTCGTGCGTGGTGAGGAATTCCATGCCGCCCCCCCCCTTTGTTTCGACGCAACTTCGGATGGAAAACCGCTGCACGCTTTTCCCGGATTGCTTTAATTCCCGGCCTTCTCTTCCTTAGCTTTTTCCTCCAGCGAGTGGCGCATGATCAGCGGCATCTGGCTGAAGGTGAACAGCAAGGTGATCGGGATCGTGCCCCAGACCTTGAAATAAAGCCAGGTCGCCTCGGAAAAGTTGCGCCACACGACCTCGTTGAGCACGGCGAGGAAGAGGAAGAACAGCCCCCAGCGGAAGGTCAGCTTGCGCCAGCCCTCGGCATCGAGCTGGAAGGCGGAATCGAAGACGTAGCCGAGCAGCGAGCGGCCGAACAGCAGTCCGCCGAGCAGCGTGACGCCGAACAGCGAATTGATGATCGTCGGCTTCATGAAGGCAAAGGTCTTGTCCTGCAGGTAAAGCGCCAGCGCGCCGAAGACGAAGACGACGATCGCCGAGACCAGCGGCATCAGCGGCAGGCTGCGCGTCAGCAGCCAGGAGACGCCGAGCGAAAGCGCCGTCGCGACCATGAAGAAGGCGGTGGCGATCAGGATCGGCTCGCCGAGATGGCTGAGTATCGGAAATTTCTCGGCCAGCCATTCGCCGCGGATGGTGGTGAAGAAGAACACGAGCCCTGGCCCGAGCTCGAGCAGGAACTTCAAGCCGGGGTTGATCGGCTTGCGGCGAGGATCGGACGGGTCGCGTTCGAGGATGTTCATAAAAGTCCTTCTTGCGCATGATCTGGCCGAAAAGCAGGCGGCCCTTCCAAGATCGCGCCTTTGTTCAAGCCACGCCGGCGATCGCCCTGGCGAATTCGCTGGCGGAAAACGGTTCGAGGTCGTCGACCTGCTCGCCGACGCCGATGAAATAGACCGGCAGCCGATGCTTGGCGGCGATCGCCACCAGAATACCGCCGCGCGCCGTGCCGTCCAGCTTGGTCATCACCAGCCCGTTGACGCCGGCGACGTTGCGGAAGATCTCGACCTGGTTCAGCGCGTTCTGGCCGGTGGTGGCGTCGACCGTCTGCAGCACCGTGTGCGGCGCTTCCGGATCGAGCTTGCCCAACACGCGCACGATCTTTTCCAGCTCCGCCATCAGCTCGGTCTTGTTCTGCAGCCGGCCGGCCGTGTCGATGATCAGCACGTCGGAGCCGGCCTCCTTGGCCTTCTCGAAGGCGTCATAGGCGAGGCCCGCCGCATCGGCGCCGAGTTTCGAGGCGACGACCGGCGATTTCGTCCGCTCGCCCCAGATCTTCAACTGCTCGATCGCGGCGGCGCGGAACGTGTCGCCGGCTGCCAGCATCACCTTGAGGCCGCCATCGGTGAGCTTGGCGGCAAGCTTGCCGATGGTGGTGGTCTTGCCGGTGCCGTTGACGCCGACGACCAGGATGACATGCGGCTTGTGGCTGAGATCGAGCTCGAGCGGTTTTGCCACCGGCGTCAGCACCTTCTCCACCTCCGCGGCCATCACGGCGCGGACTTCCGAGTCCGAGACATCCTTGCCGTAGCGGCTCGAGGCGAGCGAATCGGTGACGCGCAGCGCCGTTTCCACGCCGAGATCGGCGCGGATCAGCACGTCCTCCAGGTCCTGCAGCGTCTCCTCGTCCAGCTTGCGCTTGGTAAAGACGCCGGCAATGTTGCCGGTAAGCTCGCGCGAGGAGCGGGCGAGCCCTTCGCGCATGCGCTGGAACCAGGAGCGCCGCGGCGCCGGCTCCGGCGCCTTTACCGGCTCCGCCTTCTGCTCGACCTTCTTTGAAACCGTCACCTTGCCGGCAGAGGCCGTGGGCTTTGGCGGCGGCGGCACGGCCTCCGGTTCCGGCGCGATCTCGGCCAGGATCGGCTGCGGCTCGACGGGCGCCGGCTGTCGAATAGGAGGCGCGATTTCCGCGCCGGCTTCGGCGGATGGTTCCACAGAGGGCGGCGCCACTGGCGGCACCTCGATGGGCGGCGGCGTTTCGACCGGGACTTCGGCAGGCGGCGTCGGCACTTCGACCGGTGGCTGCTCCGGCTGCGGTTCCGGACGCGAAGGCTCGATGTCCGGCTGAGCCGGCGCAGGTGCGGGCACTTCCTGCGGAGCAGGTTCAGGTTCTGGTGTCGGCGCGGGTAAGGGTTCGGGTTGTGCCGGCGGCACTTCCTCGGGGGCAGGCGGCTCCGGCTTCTCGGGCGCCGGTTGCGGCTCTTCTTCCGGCTCGGGCTGCGGCAGCGGTTCCGGCTCGGCGGGAATGGTCGGCTCCGGTGCCGGTGGGATGGATGGAGCAGGCTCGGGCTTCGGCTCTTCGGGAACCGATTGAGGCTCGGCCTCCGGCTTCAGCGCGTCCAGCGCGTCCCACTTGATCGGCGGCAGCGGAGCCGCTTCGTCGACGCGCTCCTCGACAACTTCTTTCTTGCCGAACGAAAATATCTTCTTGAAGAAACCAGCCATGCGTCTCGCAGTCTCAGGCGGCTTGCGCGGCAAAGGGCGCCGCAATCAGTCGGGCGCCGTCATGGTCGGCGATCACGGCATCGACGATCTCCCCGGGCGCGCCGGTGTCGATCGCGGCCAGCGTAAAACCCTCGGTGCGGCCAAGTCCGTCGCGCTCGACCAGGATCGATTGCCGCGTCCCGGGAAGCGACGAAAGGTGACGACGATAGGCGGCCTCGCCGGCGGCACGCAGCCTTGCGGCGCGCGCCTTCACCACCTCGCGGCGGATCTGGGGCATGCGCGCGGCGGGCGTGCCTTCGCGTGGGCTGAACGGAAAGACGTGGAGATGCGTCAACCCGCATTCCTCGATTATTCTTTCCGAATTCTCGAACATCGTCTCGGTCTCGGTCGGGAAGCCGGCGATGATGTCGGCGCCGAAGACGATTGCAGGACGGAGCTTGCGCACGTCCTCGCAGAAACGGATCGACTGGTCGCGCAGATGCCGGCGCTTCATGCGCTTCAGGATCATGTCGTCGCCCGACTGCAGCGACAGATGCAGATGCGGCATCAGCCTCTGCTCGGTGGCGATGGCGTCGAGCAGGTCGTCGTCGGCCTCGATGGAATCGATCGAGGACAACCGCAGCCGCTTCACGTCCGGAACCTGGCGCAGGATCGTCTTCACCAGCTTTCCAAGCTTTGGGCTGCCGGGCAGGTCGGCGCCGAAGCTGGTCATGTCGACGCCGGTCAAAACGATCTCGGCATAGCCGTTGCCGGCCAGCCGCTTGACCTGCTCGACCACCGCGCCCATCGGCACGGAGCGCGAATTGCCGCGGCCGTAAGGGATGATGCAGAAGGTGCAGCGATGGTCGCAGCCGTTCTGGACCTGGACGAAAGCGCGCGCCCGGCCCTCGATGGCGTCGACCATGTGGCTTGCCGTCTCGCGCACGGAAAAGATGTCGTTGACGCGCGCCTTCTCGGTGTCGTTGACGCCGAAATCGGGCAGCGCGCGGTAGGAGTTGGCCTTGAGCTTTTCCTCATTGCCAAGCACCAGGTCGACCTCGTCCATGGCGGCGAAATTCTGCGGCTCGGTCTGCGCCGCGCAGCCGGTGACGATGATGCGGGCTGAAGGGTTCTCGCGGCGCGCCTTCCGGATCGCCTGCTTGGCCTGGCGCACCGCTTCGGCGGTGACGGCGCAGGTGTTGAAGATGACGGCGCCGCCCTGGAGCGCGCCCAGCCCGGCGCTTTCGGCCTCGCGGCGCATCACTTCCGATTCATAGGTGTTGAGGCGGCAGCCGAAGGTGACGACGTCGATACCCTTGCCGGTGGGGGCTTGGGGCGCGCCCTTTTGAAGGGCGGACATCAGGCGGCGCTTTCGGTGTCGCGGGCCCAGGCGCCGGTCGAGGGATCGAAGCTGCCGGAAAATTCCCATTCGGCCGCGCCGGTCAGGATGACGTGGTCGTCATTGCGCCATTCGACATTGAGCTCGCCGCCGCCCGGCGTCAGCAGCGAAACGCTGCGGCCGGTGCGCCTGGTGCGGGCGGCCGCGACCACGGCGGCACAAGCCGCCGAGCCGCAGGCCTTGGTGAGGCCGGCGCCGCGCTCCCAGGTGCGGATGATCATGGTTTCAGGCGAGGTCACCTGGGCGATGGTGATGTTGGCGCGCTCGGGAAAGATCGGATGGTTCTCGAGCAGCGGGCCGAAGCGGTCGAGCTCGTAGGACCAGACGTCGTTGTCGACCCAGAAGATGGCATGCGGGTTGCCCATCGACAGCGCCGAGGGCGAATGCAGCACCGGGGCGTCGATCGGGCCGATCTGCAATTCGATCATGCGGGTATCGCGGAATTCTTCCGCCAGCGGGATCTCCTGCCAGCCGAAGCGGGGCTTGCCCATGTCGACCGAGATCAGGCCGTCGGCGTGCTCCTGCGCATTTACGATGCCGGCGCGGGTCTCGAAGCTGAAGCTCTTGTTGCCCGTCTCGGCCGCCAAAGCCTGCACCACGCAGCGCATGCCGTTGCCGCAGGCCTGCGCACTGGTGCCGTCGGAATTCAGGATGTCGACATAGTAGGCGGTGCCCGGCGTTTTCGCATCGTGGATCGCCATGATCTGGTCGAACTTCGTCGCCTCGCCGGCATTGAGCGCGATCGCCGCCGCGGCCGTCACCTTGTCGGCACGGCCGCGCATATCGGCAACGATGATCTCGTTGCCGATGCCATTCATCTTGGCGAAGGGGGCGGTGCCTGCCATCTAACCGGTCATTCCAATCCGTTTGGGCGCTATATGGCGGAAACGGGCGGGAATTACCAGTCCGGCCAGGTGGCGAGGACCAAGAGGTCGCGCCGCGACGACCAAGAGGTCGCGCCGCGACGACCAAGGGGTCGCGCTTAAGTTACTGCGAAGACGCCGAGCACGATCAGCAGGAAGATGATCAGCACGATGCCGATAAGGATGCGCGCGCCCGTGGCGGCGGCGCCGGCCAGCGCCGGCATGCCAAGCAGGCTCGCGGCGGCGGCGACAATCAAAAGGATGATGATCCACTTGATCATGGGGAAGCTCCGGCGAAATTGCGTCGCGAACCAACGCGTTTCGCCGGCTTGGGTTCCTTTGTCAGACGGGCGGCACGTCCCATACCTCTGCGGGCCGCATGGCGCGGAATCGTTCCGAGGGCAAGCCTTCAGCCTCCAGCGCCTCGGCCAGTTTTTGCGCCGGCTCCTCGATCGGCTCGTCGGTGAGATGGAATGTGCCCCAATGGCAGCCTGCAGCGTGAGCCGCATTGCACAGCTTCATGCCCTGAACGGCTTCCTCCGGGTTCTGGTGCTGCGGCGCCATGAACCAGCGCGGTTCATAGGCGCCGATCGGCAGGATGGCGAGGCGGAAGCCGCCATGCTTTTCTCCCATCAGCCGGTAATTGATGCCGTCATGGAAACCGGTGTCGCCGGCGAAATAGATGTTGCCCGCCGCCGTCTCGATGACGAAGCCCGCCCACAGCGCCATGCGGCGGTCGCGCCCGCCGCGCGCCGACCAGTGATGCGCCGGCTCGATGTGGATGGCGGCCGCGCCGACGCTCAGCCTGTCGCTCCAATCATGCACGCTGAGCCGCATGCCGGGCGCCGCGCGGCCGATGATGGCGTCGTTGCCGAGTGGCGCGATCACCAGCGGGTCGTGGCTCTCTTTCAACCGCTTCAGCGTGGCGAGGTCGAGATGGTCGTAGTGATTGTGGCTGATCAGGACCAGGTCGATCGGTGGCAGGTCGGCGAAGATAATTCCCGGCGCATTGACCCTTCTCGGCCCGGCGAAGGCGAAAGGCGAGGCGCGCTCCGACCAGACCGGATCGGTCAGGATGTTCAAGCCCGCCGTCTGGATGAGCAGCGAGGCATGGCCGACCATGGTAAGCCTCAGCGCGCTGCCTTCCACCCGTAGGTCCGGCTTGGCCGGGGGATAAGGGCTCGGAACCGTTGCCGGCCATTTCGCCCGCCCGCCGCCGAACTGCCATTTGAGGAGATCGGTGAAGCGCCCGGGCGGCTTGCCGCCGGGATTGAAGAACAGGGCGCCGTCGAAATGATCGCTGGGCGGCCCGCTGTAGTAGCGGTTGGCGGTTCCTGTTCTCGCGGCCATCCTGTCTCCCGCCCGCTTGTGTCATTTCCTGAGATAAGGACGCGCCTGCCTGGCGCAAGCTTTTTGCCGGCGAATGCCAATGGCCCAAGCCCGGCTCGTCTAGGATCCGGAGACAGGGGGTGATCGCCATGGCAATGAAGCGAACCAAGACACCGTGGATGAAGGCCGAGGATTTCGGCCGCTCGCTGCCGCATGGGGTCGGCGTCAACCTGTTGGTCACCGACATGACGGCGATGGAGGCTTTCTGCCGCGACGTGCTTGGCGCGCGGATCATCTATGCCGACGAGGACTTTGCGGCGATCGAGCTTCTGGGCTCAATCTTCATGCTGCATGCCGACCATTCCTATCTCGACAATCCGATGACCGGTGTCACGGCGGGCGCCGAGACACGCGGGGCCGGCATAGAGCTGCGGCTTTACGGCGCCGATCCGGATGCGGTCGAGAAAAAGGCGGCGGCGCTCGGCCACATCGTGCTGGCCGGCTCGATCGACAAGCCGCATGGCCTGCGCGAATGCTATATCGTCGGCCCGGACGGCTATGTCTTCGTGCCGAGCGCTCGGATTTAATGCTCCATTTCAATAGCTTAGGAGAGTGTTTCGGCATTTTCCCGGCTTCGGCTCCCGGCTGCGATAAATTTGCAACAGCTGGCTCGAAAACCCTATTTTAACCATATCAGGTTGAAATTCTGCCACCTTCGCCATCTTGGTGAAGCAGAGATTACGCGGATGGCTCCCCCCGGCCGGATCCGACGGAGGTTTTGATGAATTTTTCGATGACCCGCCCCTTTTCGCGGCTCCACCTCTTTTCGAAGAGTGGCCTCGCGGCCGTATCGCTGGCCGCGCTGGTTGCGAGCGGCTGCTCGACCTCGCGCTTCTCGTCGATGGACGACCAGCAGCCGGCGCCGCTGACCCCGGCGCCCTCCGGCACGGTGACGCAGAATCAGCTGCCGCCGCCGGCCTCCCCCGGCGCCACCGATCCGTCGCAATTCCCGACCGCTCCGAAGAACAGCCAGGTCGCCTCGCTGCCGCCGGATGGCACGGCGCCCGCTGGCGCCACCGATCTCACCGCGGCCAGCGTCGCCGGCGTCTGGAACGTCAACGTCTCCGGGCAGAGCTGCAAGGTGGCGACGCCGCAGACCAAGTTCGGCGCCGGCTACCGCGCCGGTCCGCTGCATTGCCCGGCTCCGATCGACGGCATCAAGTCGTGGAACGTCGCCGGCAAGCAGCTGACGCTCTATGACGAAAATGGCGGTACGCTGGCCAGGCTCTATTCGTCGGGCGGCGAAAAGTTCGACGGCCAGACTTCCAGCGGGCAGCCGATCTCGCTTACAAGGTGAGCGAAACCGACTATTGCTTCCACGCAATTCCGGGCGGAAAGCCGGAATTGCTCCAGCTGACGTGACCCATGCATCTTCGCGACGGTATCCAGACCCATGCGACCGTCAGGCAGCGCTATGACCATCTCGTCCAGAGTGGCGCGGTCGAGCGCGACCCGGCGCAGGAGCGCATCGTCGCAGCGCTCGACCGGCTGATCGAAGAGATCTCGGCAAAAAGGCTGGCGCAGAAATCGAGCGCGCTGGGCTGGCTGTTCGCGGCCAAGCGGCAGCCGCGCGAGCCGGTCAAGGGCCTCTACATCCATGGCGGCGTCGGTCGCGGCAAGACCATGCTGATGGACTTCTTCTTCGAATTGCTGCCGGTCCGGCGCAAGCGCCGCGTCCATTTCAACGATTTCATGGCCGATGTGCAGGACCGCATCCAGAAGCACCGGGCGGCGCGAAAGAACGGCGATGTCAAGGAAGACGACCCGATCCCGCCTGTCGCCCGGGCGCTGGCCGATGAAGCCTGGGTGCTGTGCTTCGACGAGTTCTCCGTCAGCGACATTGCCGACGCGATGATCCTGTCGCGGCTGTTCTCGGCGCTGTTCGCCAGCGGCGTGGTGCTGGTCGCCACCTCCAACGTGGCGCCGGAGAACCTCTATCGCGACGGGCTGAACCGCCAGCTCTTTTTGCCGTTCATCTCGCTGCTCCAGCGCAACGCCCATGTGATGACGCTCGATGCCGAGAAGGACTACCGGCAGGAAAAGCTCAACCGCCAACCGGTCTACGTCACGCCGGACGATGCCGCGGCCGAGTTCGCGCTGGACGAAGCCTGGAAGGCGATGACGTATGGCCAGCCGGCCGGCGAAGTCACGTTGACGCTCAAAGGCCGCCACCTCGTCGTGCCGCGCGCCGCCGGCGACGCCGCGCGCTTTTCCTTTGCCGACCTTTGCGAAAAGCCGCTCGGCGCGCGCGATTATCTGGCGATCGCCGGCCGCTTCTCGACCGTGTTCATCGACCACGTGCCGGTGCTTGGCGAAGGCAAGCGCAACGAGGCCAAGCGCTTCATCCTTTTGATCGACACGCTCTACGACCACCATATGCGGCTGGTGATGAGCGCCGCGGCGCCTCCGCAAGGGCTCTATACGGCCAAGCGCGGCACGGAAGTGTTCGAATTCGAGCGCACCGCCTCGCGCCTGGTCGAGATGCAGAGCCGCGACTGGCTGGACGGGTGGGCGGAGCGGCGGAAGGACGAGGCGGCGACCGCCGAGGCAAGACAGGCGCAGGGGTAGCCAGGACGGCAAGCGCTCTCGGCGGCCTTAAAGCCGATACACATACATCACGAAATCCTCCGCCTTCCCATGCGGCTCCTTCCGCGTTTCATAGAGCGCCCGCGCCGGCTCGTTGTCGGGCTCGGTGCCGACCCAGGCTTCCTCGCAGCCATGCTCGCGGCCGATCTCGAACATGGCGTCGAGCATTTTTCGGGCGATGCCTTGCCGTTGGAACGGCGGCGCCACGCCTACCTCGTCGATGTAAAGCTCGCTTACCTTGTCGGGATGGCGGTGGATGACGGCGGCGCATTGGCCGACCACGGTTTGGTCGATTGTGGCCACGATCATGAAATGGCCGGGCGAGCCGAGATAGGCGGCGAGGCGGTCGGGCCGCACCGGCGCGTCGAACACATCGTCAGCCACCAGCATCACAAGGGCGTCATCGCCGGGATGAAGTCTTCTGATTTCGACGTTCATTGTGTAAGTTCTCCTCAGTCGGCTCACAAACTTTGACGTTTACGTAATTCCCAATGCATCTAACCGATTGAAAATGTTGGGCTCAAAATAATCGTTTGAATTTCTTCCGTGCCGGAGTTATTCGGTGCGGCCAAATCTCGCGGTTTCCCGCATCCTTTCGGCCTCCCTGGCCCGTCACGACTTCGTCACAGACAAAGGAAAACATCCTCACATGGCACGCAACAAGATAGCGCTCATCGGCTCGGGCATGATCGGCGGCACGCTCGCCCATATGATCGGCCTCAGGGATCTCGGCGACGTGGTGCTGTTCGATATCGCCGAGGGCATTCCGCAGGGCAAGGGCCTCGACATCGCGCAGTCTTCTCCTGTCGACGGGTTCGATTCCAGGCTGACCGGCGTCAACGACTATGCCGGCATCGAGGGTGCGGATGTGTGCATCGTCACCGCCGGCGTGCCGCGCAAGCCCGGCATGAGCCGCGACGACCTTCTCGGCATCAACCTCAAAGTGATGGAACAGGTCGGCGCCGGCTTGAAGAAGTACGCGCCGAAGGCTTTCGTCATCTGCATCACCAACCCGCTCGACGCGATGGTCTGGGCGCTGCAGAAGTTCTCCGGCCTGCCGACCAGCCATGTCGTCGGCATGGCCGGCGTGCTCGACAGCGCCCGTTTCCGCTACTTCCTGGCCGAGGAATTCAAGGTCTCGGTCGAGGACGTGACCGCTTTCGTGCTCGGCGGCCATGGCGACTCGATGGTGCCGATGATCCGCTATTCGACCGTGTCGGGCATCCCGCTGCCCGACCTCGTCAAGATGGGCTGGACCTCGAAGGAGAAGCTCGACCAGATCGTGCAGCGCACGCGCGACGGCGGCGCCGAGATCGTCGGCCTGCTCAAGACCGGCTCGGCCTATTACGCGCCGGCAGCCTCGGCGATCGCCATGGCCGAATCCTACCTCAAGGACAAGAAGCGCGTGCTGCCCTGCGCGGCGCACCTCTCGGGCCAGTACGGCATCAAGGGCACCTATGTCGGCGTGCCGGTGGTGATCGGCGCCGGCGGCGTCGAGCGCGTTATCGAGATCGACCTGTCCAAGACCGAGCAGAAGATGTTCGATTCCTCGGTCGCGGCGGTGCAGGGCCTGACCGAGGCCTGCACCAAGATCGCGCCGCATCTCGCCGGCAAGTAAAACGTCCTTCCCCGGAGACCAAGCGCATGAACATCCATGAGTATCAGGCCAAGGCGCTGCTGAAGACGTTCGGCGCGCCGGTTGCAAGCGGCGTTCCGGTGTTCAAGGCAAGCGAGGCGGAAGCCGCGGCACAAGCGCTGCCCGGCCCGCTCTATGTCGTGAAGAGCCAGATCCATGCCGGCGGCCGCGGCAAGGGCAAGTTCAAGGAGCTTGGCCCCGACGCCAAGGGCGGGGTGCGGCTGGCGAAGTCGGCGGCCGAAGTGGTCGCCAACGCCAACGAGATGCTCGGCCACACGCTGGTGACCAAGCAGACCGGTCAGGCCGGCAAGCAGGTCAACCGCCTCTATATCGAGGACGGCGCCGACATCGAGCGCGAGCTCTATCTGTCGATCCTTGTCGACCGTTCCGTCGGCCGCATCGCCTTCGTCGTCTCGACCGAGGGCGGCATGGATATCGAGACGGTCGCGCACGACACGCCCGAAAAGATCGTCACCGTCGCCATCGACCCGGAAAAGGGCGTGAGCGCCGACGACGTGAAGAAGCTCAACGCCGCGTTGAAGCTGGACGGCGGCGCGGCCAAGGATGGCGGCACGCTGTTCCCGATTCTCTACAAGGCCTTCGTCGAGAAGGACATGAGCCTGCTCGAGGTCAATCCGCTGATCGTCATGAAGGACGGCCATCTGCGCGTGCTCGACGCAAAAGTATCGTTCGACAACAACGCGCTGTTCCGCCACCCGGACGTGATGGAACTGCGCGACACCACTGAAGAGGACGAGAAGGAGATCGAGGCGTCGAAATACGATCTCGCCTATGTCGCGCTCGACGGCAATATCGGCTGCATGGTCAACGGCGCCGGCCTTGCCATGGCGACGATGGACATCATCAAGCTCTACGGCGCTGAGCCGGCTAACTTCCTCGACGTCGGCGGCGGCGCTTCCAAGGAGAAGGTGACGGCGGCGTTCAAGATCATCACCAAGGACCCCGCGGTCGAAGGCATCCTGATCAACATCTTCGGCGGCATCATGAAGTGCGACGTCATCGCCGAAGGCGTCATCGCCGCGGTCAAGGAAGTCGGCCTGAAGGTGCCGCTGGTGGTGCGGCTGGAAGGCACCAATGCCGAGCTCGGCAAGAAGATCATCAACGACAGCGGCTTGAACGTGGTGTCGGCCGATGATCTCGACGACGCAGCCAAGAAGATTGTCGCGGCGGTGAAGGGTTGAGCGGATGCGGCTCCCTCTGGCCATAGCACTGACCGGCATGGCCCTCTGGGCCGGTCCGGCGACTTCGGCCGAGGATCCGGCATCGCGTGCCTGGATCGGCAAGCGGGTAAATTTCTTTATGAGTCTGTGTTCGGCGACGGCGCCTAGCTTCAGCCGGTATAAAACGGCGGCCCGGGAAAGTGGCTTCGGCACAGGGTCTGATGGACACCAGCACTATAAAGCAACGGAGATCGTTGCCTCGATCAGGAATGTGGGCGGCCAATGCGATTGCCTGGTTTCCTTTGGCACCGATAATCCGAAACTGGCGGCCGATATGATCTTGAGGAGACTGCTCTCCAGATATGGAAGCAAGTTCCAGGCAGACGAAGATCCCCAATCCCTCGGGGTGCTCAAGACTGCGGCTGGCAACTTGTCCGTTCAGGTGGTGACTATGCACCAGGGAAAAGGCCAGTGGATTGGTGCTGTGGTTCACGGGAAGCAGCGATGCCCCGCTTGAAAACAGAACGAGTGAGAGGTCGATAGGCAATGCCTCCGCGCAAGATAAATCTGGTCGAGGCGGCGGATGCGAAGATCGCCAAGGTCTTCGATCCGCATATCGCCGGCGACGTCAACGATGCCCAGGCCAAGGTCGCCAAGTTCGGCGAGGTCTTCGACTGGCATGCGCATGAGCATGAAGACGAAGCCTTCCTGGTGCTGCGCGGCAGGATCGCCATCGATTTCCGCGACGGGCCGGTCGAACTCGGCGAGGGCGACTTCATCGTCGTGCCGAAAGGCACCGAACACCGGCCGCGCTCGCTCAGCAAGGAGCCTGTGGTGCTGATGTTCGAGCCGGCGACGACGCTCAACACCGGCAATGCCAAGAGCGACCTCACCGTCGCCGATCTCAAGCGGCTGTGACCATGACCGCGCAGTCTTCCACCACCAACGGTTTTTAGAAAAGGGCCACCATGTCCATTCTCGTCGACAAGAACACAAAGGTGCTGGTGCAGGGCCTGACCGGCAAGACCGGCACGTTCCACACCGAGCAGGCGCTGGCCTATCACGGCACCAAGATGGTGGGCGGCATCCATCCCAAGAAGGGCGGCGAGACCTGGACGGGCGCCAAGGGCGAAACCTTGCCGATCTTCGCCACGGTCGCCGAAGGCAAGGCAAAGACCGGCGCCAACGCTTCCGTCATCTACGTGCCGCCGGCGGGCGCTGCCGAAGCCATCATCGAGGCGATCGAGGCCGAGATCCCGCTGATCGTCTGCATCACCGAAGGCATCCCGGTGATGGACATGGTCAAGGTCAAGGCGCGTCTCGACCGCTCCACCTCGCGGCTGATCGGGCCGAACTGCCCGGGCGTGCTGACGCCCGACGAATGCAAGATCGGCATCATGCCCGGCAACATCTTCCGCAAGGGCTCAGTCGGCGTTGTTTCCCGCTCGGGAACACTTACCTATGAGGCAGTCTTCCAGACCACCAATGTCGGCCTCGGCCAGACCACGGCGGTGGGTATCGGCGGCGACCCGGTCAAGGGCACCGAATTCATCGATGTGCTGGAGATGTTCCTCGCCGACGACGAGACCAAGTCGATCATCATGATCGGCGAGATCGGCGGCTCGGCCGAGGAAGACGCCGCGCAGTTCCTCAAGGACGAAGCCAAGCGCGGCCGCAAGAAACCGATGGCGGGCTTCATCGCCGGGCGCACGGCGCCGGCCGGCCGAACCATGGGCCATGCGGGCGCGGTGATCTCGGGCGGCAAGGGCGGCGCGGAAGACAAGATCGCGGCGATGGAATCGGCCGGCATCAAGGTTTCGCCGTCGCCGGCGCGGCTCGGCACGACGCTGGTCGAGGCGATCAAGGGTTAAGGCAGTAGTGAGTAGGCAGTAGTCAGTAGTGAACAGGGAAGAACGAGCGAGTAGCAGCTGAGCGGGAATTTCCATCGTTCTACTCACTACTGACTACTCACTATTCCCCTCAAAAGGAGACGGAGCCGGGCTCCGCAGACGAAAAATGGCAAGACAAGATCAGGCCAACGACCAATTCTCGCTCACCTCATTCCTCTATGGCGGCAATGCCGACTATATCGACGCGCTCTACGCCGCCTATGAAGACAACCCCGCCTCCGTCGATCCGGAGTGGCAGGACTTCTTCGCGGCGCTGAAGGACGACGCGGGCGATGTCCGCAAGAACGCCAAGGGCGCCTCCTGGGCGAAGCCCTCCTGGCCGCTGACCGCCAATGGCGAGCTGGTCTCGGCGCTCGACGGCAATTGGGGGCTGGTCGAGAAGGCGATCGAAAAGAAGGTGAAGGGAAAGGCGGTCATCAACGGCGCCGTGCTTTCCGACGCCGACGTGCACCAGGCGACGCGCGATTCCGTGCGCGCCATCATGATGATCCGCGCCTACCGCATGCGCGGCCATCTGCACGCCAATCTCGACCCGCTCGGCATCGCCAAGCCGCTCGAGGATTACAACGAGCTGTCGCCGGAGAATTACGGCTTCACCGAAGCCGACTACGACCGGCCGATCTTCCTCGACAATGTGCTGGGGCTCGAATTCGGCACCGTGCGGCAGATGCTGGACATCCTGGCCCGTACCTATTGCTCGACGCTCGGCGTCGAGTTCATGCACATCTCCGACCCGGAAGAGAAGGCCTGGATCCAGGCGCGCATCGAAGGCGCCGACAAGGAGATCACCTTCACCGCCACCGGCAAGAAGGCGATCCTGTCGAAGCTGGTAGAGGCCGAGGGCTTCGAGCAGTATATCGACGTCAAGTACAAGGGCACCAAGCGTTTCGGTCTCGATGGCAGCGAGTCGCTGATCCCGGCGCTGGAGCAGATCGTCAAGCGCGGCGGCCAGCTCGGCCTGAAGGAAATCGTGCTCGGCATGGCGCATCGCGGCCGCCTCAACGTGCTTTCCCAGGTGATGGCCAAGCCGCACCGCGCCATCTTCCACGAGTTCAAGGGCGGCTCGGCCGCGCCCGACGAGGTCGAAGGCTCGGGTGACGTGAAGTACCATCTCGGCGCCTCGTCGGACCGCGAGTTCGACGGCAACAAGGTGCATCTGTCGCTGACGGCCAATCCCTCGCATCTGGAAATCGTCGACCCCGTCGTGATGGGCAAGGCGCGCGCCAAGCAGGACCAGCTCGCCGGCCGCGAACGCGGCGAGGTCGTGCCGCTGTCGGAGCGCGCCAAGGTGATGCCGCTGCTTTTGCATGGCGACGCCGCCTTTGCCGGCCAGGGTGTGATCGCCGAAATTCTCGGCCTGTCGGGCCTGCGCGGCCATCGCGTCGCAGGCACGCTGCATTTCATCATCAACAACCAGATCGGCTTCACCACCAATCCGCGCTTCTCGCGCTCCTCGCCCTATCCGTCGGATGTGGCCAAGATGATCGAGGCGCCGATCTTCCACGTCAACGGCGACGATCCGGAAGCAGTGGTACATGCCGCAAAGGTCGCGACCGAGTTCCGCATGAAGTTCCACAAGCCGGTGGTGGTGGATATGTTCTGCTACCGCCGCTTCGGCCACAATGAGGGCGACGAGCCGGCCTTCACCCAGCCGATCATGTACCGCAACATCCGCACTCATAAGACCGTGGTGCAGGTCTATGCCGACCGGCTGATCGCCGAAGGCCACGTCACCCAGGCCGAGGTCGACAAGATGCGGGCCGACTGGCGCGCGCATCTGGAAGCCGAATGGGAAGTCGGTCAGCACTACAAGCCCAACAAGGCCGACTGGCTGGACGGCGCGTGGTCGGGCCTGCGCACCGCCGACAACCAGGACGAACAGCGGCGCGGCAAGACCGCCGTGCCGGTGCGCACGCTGAAGGAGATCGGCAAGAAGCTGACCGAGGTGCCGAAGGATTTCGAGGCGCACAAGACCATCCTGCGCTTCCTCGAGAACCGCCGCCAGGCGATCGAGTCCGGCGAAGGCATCGACTGGTCGACAGCCGAGGCGCTGGCCTTCGGCGCCATCCTGCTCGACGGCAATCCGATCCGGCTTTCCGGCCAGGATTCGGAGCGCGGCACCTTCTCGCAGCGCCATTCGGTGCTTTACGACCAGCGCGACGAGAACCGCTACATCCCGCTCAACAATCTGTCGGCGGCGCAGGCCGGCTACGAAGTCATCAACTCGATGCTGTCGGAAGAGGCGGTGCTCGGCTTCGAATATGGCTACAGCCTGGCCGAGCCCAAGGCGCTGACGCTCTGGGAGGCGCAGTTCGGCGACTTCGCCAACGGCGCCCAGGTCGTGTTCGACCAGTTCATCTCGTCGGGCGAGCGCAAGTGGCTGAGAATGTCGGGTCTCGTCTGCCTCTTGCCGCATGGCTATGAGGGCCAGGGGCCGGAGCATTCGTCGGCGCGCCTGGAGCGCTTCCTGCAGCTCTGCGCGGAAGACAACATGCAGGTCGCCAACGTCACCACGCCGGCAAACTATTTCCATATCCTGCGCCGGCAGTTGAAGCGCGACTTCCGCAAGCCGCTGATCCTGATGACGCCGAAGTCGCTGCTGCGCCACAAGCGGGCGGTGTCGACGCTGCCGGAAATGTCGGGCGAAAGCTCGTTCCACCGCCTGTTGTGGGACGATGCGCAGCTGCTCCCCAACCAGCCGATCAAGCTGGTGAAGGACTCCAAGATCCGCCGTGTCGTGCTGTGCTCGGGCAAGGTCTATTACGACCTCTACGAAGAGCGCGAGAAGCGCGGCATCAACGACATCTACCTTTTGCGCGTCGAGCAGCTCTATCCGTTCCCTGCCAAGGCGCTGATCACCGAGCTGTCACGCTTCCGCAACGCCGAGATGGTGTGGTGCCAGGAGGAGCCCAAGAACATGGGCGCCTGGTCGTTCATCGACCCCTATCTCGAATGGGTGCTGGCGCATATCGACGCCAAGCATCAGCGGGTGCGCTACACCGGCCGGCCGGCCTCGGCCTCGCCAGCGACAGGGTTGATGTCGAAGCATCTCAGTCAGCTGGCCGCGTTGCTCGACGATGCTCTCGGCGAATAGGGCGCTTGGTGAATAAGCAGACCTGACGAAACAGACCTCAAGAAGACAACGGACAGGCACAATGGCTACCGAAATCCGCGTCCCCACTCTCGGCGAATCCGTCACCGAGGCGACTGTCGGCAAGTGGTTCAAGAAGGTCGGCGACGCGATCGCCGCGGACGAGCCCCTGGTCGAGCTCGAAACCGACAAGGTGACGGTGGAAGTGCCCGCCGCGGGCGCCGGAACGCTGGCCGAGATCGCCGTCAAGGAAGGCGAGACAGTCAATGTCGGGGCGCTGCTCGGCTCGATTTCGGCGGGGGGCGCGGCCCCGGCGACCAAGCCGCAGGCAGTCGCCCAGGCCTCCAGCCCGGATGCCGCATCCACCGGCAAGCAGGCCGCGGCCGAAACCGCCAGGATCGCCGGCGATGCCGGCCAGATCGAGCCGCGCACCATGCCGCCGGCGCCTGCCGCCGCCAAGCTGATCGCGGAGGCCAATCTCTCGGTCGACCAGTTGTCCGGCTCCGGCAAACGCGGCCAGGTGCTGAAGGGCGACGTGCTCGACGCCATCGCCAAGGGCGCGCCGTCGCAGCCCGCCGAGACGCCGAAGGCTGCTCCGGCGCCGGTCGTTGCCCGGGCGCCGTCCTCGACCGAGGATGCGCCGCGCGAGGAACGCGTGCGCATGACCAAGCTGCGCCAGACCATCGCACGCCGCCTGAAGGAGGCGCAGTCGACCGCCGCCATGCTCACCACCTTCAATGAGGTGGATATGAGCGCGGTGATGGCGCTGCGGTCCAAGTACAAGGACGTGTTCGAGAAGAAGCATGGCGTGAAGCTCGGCTTCATGGGCTTCTTCACCAAGGCGGTGACGCATGCGCTGAAGGAGATCCCGGCGGTCAATGCCGAGATCGACGGCACCGACATCATCTACAAGAATTTTGCCCATGTCGGCGTCGCCGTCGGCACCGAAAAGGGCCTCGTCGTGCCGGTGGTGCGCGATGCCGACCAGATGTCCATCGCCGAGATCGAGAAGGAGATCGGCCGGCTGGGCCTCGCCGCCCGCGACGGCAAGCTGTCGGTGGCGGATATGCAAGGCGGGACGTTTACGATTTCCAATGGCGGCGTCTATGGCTCGCTGATGTCGACGCCGATCCTGAACGCGCCGCAGTCCGGCATTCTTGGTATGCACAAGATCCAGGACCGGCCTGTGGTGGTCGGCGGCCAGATCGTCATTCGGCCGATGATGTATCTGGCGCTCAGCTACGACCATCGCATCGTCGACGGCAAGGAAGCGGTGACCTTCCTGGTGCGGGTCAAGGAGAGCCTGGAGGACCCCGAGCGGCTGGTGCTCGATCTGTGATCGGATCGGTCGTGCCGTGAGCAGCTGGCTGGAAAAGTTCGAGTTCGGGCTCGGCCGGACGGTGCGCGGCATGCGGCGGACTTTCCGGCGCGGCATCATCCTGCTCGGCCTCTCCGTCGCCACACCCTCGCTGGCCATCGCCGCCGACTGGGATCCGGCGACGGCGAGCAGCAATTTCGGCATCTTTGCGCTCTCCGACGCGCAATTGGCGGAGCGCAAGATCGCCGTCACGCCGATCGGCGAGCTCGAACTCCCGACCGGCGAGATCATCGCCTGCGATCCTCTGATCACCACCGACGACTGGCCGGCGCTGGCGCGCAGGGTGAAGCCGGGGCATTATCCAGTCGCGCTGTTCGAGGCGCAGGGCCGCGTGGCCGCCGCATTCCTTCGCTTTCGACCCGGCGTGCCGGTGCGCTGGGAGCTCGCCACCTTGCCCGGCCAGGACGTCTCGACGCTGAACGGCGACGAGATCTTCGGCTATCCAGTCGATGCCGGCCTCGGCTCGTTCATGGACAAGGCGGCGATGGCCCTGATGTCGGCGGCGCAGGACAAGCTCAAGCCGGATCAGAACTACTATGACGATGTGCTGGCGGCCGAGTTCGCGCCCAACCAGGACCGGTTCGTCATGCACCATCCGGACGCCGGCAATCCGGTCAACGTCGCGATGTTCTGGAGCGGCTGGGGCGATGGCTTCTATCCGTCTTTCTGGGGACTGGACGCCGCCGGCGACCTGGTCGTCCTGATGACCGATTTCGGCGTGCTCGAAAACGCCGACGGCCGAGAAGGCGACCAGGCCAAGTGATGACGAATGCCGCCTCGCCCATGATCGGATTGATGGCCGGATCGCTGGTGCTCACTGCGGCGAGTTCCGGTGCTCAGGCCGCCTGCCCGATCCAACTCGCCGTCTATGGCGAGGCGCAGAGCGGCGCCGAAATCGACTTCGGCGCGGCCGGCAGCTCGGCGACGATCACCAACGCCTTTCGCATGATCCTCGACAACAATGTCGTGCTCGACGGCATCGCGATGTGGACCGAGGGCAGCGCCGCGCGGCCGCATGGCTCGTTGATGTACAAATGCCCGGCCGGCGACGTCACCGGCGAGGAGATTGCCGCCTGCACGGTCTGGGAAGGCGTCATCTACAGCGCCGACGACAAGGGCACGATCGGCCTGCTGCCGGCCGAAGGCGCCGACGCGCCGAAAAGCCTGATCTTTCCCGATCTCGGGCCGTCGCTCGAAATGTCGGCCGCTTATGGCCCCGCCGGCTTCTCCAAAGTGCCGTGGGACATCTTCGTGCTGAAAGGCTGCCAGGAATGAGCGTGGACGGGAAGACACTGCTGGTCACCGGCGGCAGCCGCGGCATCGGCGCGGCCATCTGCCGGCAGGCGAGTGAGGCTGGTTATCGCGTGGCGGTGAACTACGTCTCCAACCGGTCGGCTGCCGATGCTCTTGTCACCGAACTCAAAGCCGCTGGCGGCGACGCCTTCGCGGTCAAGGGCGATGTCGGCAACGAGGCCGATGTCATCGCAATCTTCGAAGCCGTGGACCAGGCCTTTGGCCGGCTCGACGCTTTCGTCAACAATGCCGGCATCGTCGACGTCAAGGCGCGGGTTGACGAGATGAGCATGGCGCGGCTGGAGCGCATGATGCGCATCAATGTCGTTGGTTCCTTCCTGTGCGCCCGCGAGGCGGTGAAGCGCATGTCGATGAGGCATGGCGGCAAGGGCGGCGCCATCGTCAACCTGTCCTCGGCGTCCGCGAGGCTCGGCTCGCCCGGCGAATTTGTCGACTATGCCGCCTCCAAGGGCGCGATCGACACCATGACCATCGGGCTGGCGCGGGAAGTCGTGCTGGAAGGCATCCGCGTCAACGCGGTCAGCCCCGGCATCACCGAGACCGAAATCCACGCCTCGGGCGGCCAGCCAGACCGCGTGGCGCGGATGCAGGACGCGCTGCCGATGAAACGCGCGGGAACGGCGGATGAAGTCGCGAGCGCGGTTCTCTATCTTCTGTCGGACGCGGCCTCCTATATAACCGGCACGATCCTCGATGTGAGCGGCGGCCGCTAAAGCAATTCCAGGAAAAGTGCGTAGCGGTTTTCTGGTTCGGAATTGCGTACAAGGAAATAATCTGGAGTGGTTCCTATCCGAACCGCTCCGGCGCCAGGACAAGGAAAAAGACATGGCTTATGACGTCGTTATCATCGGATCGGGGCCTGGCGGCTATGTCTGCGCCATCAAGGCGGCGCAGCTCGGCCTGAAGACGGCGGTGGTCGAGAAGAACGCCACTTTCGGCGGCACCTGCCTCAACATCGGCTGCATTCCGTCGAAGGCGCTGCTCTACGCCTCCGAGATGTTCGCCGAAGCCGGCCACGCCTTCGATACGCTGGGCGTCGAGATACCGGCGCCGAAGCTCAATCTGAAGAAGATGATGGCGCACAAGGACACGACGGTCGCCTCCAACGTCAACGGCGTCGCCTTCCTGTTCAAGAAGAACAAGATCGATTCCTTCCGCGGCACCGGCAAGGTGATTTCCGCCGGCAAGGTGTCGGTGACCGGCCAGGACGGCAAGGTCGAGGAGATCGAGACCAAGAACATCGTGATCGCCACCGGTTCGGACGTCGCCGGCATTCCGGGCGTCCAAGTCGATTTCGACGAGAAGGCGGTCGTCTCCTCCACCGGCGCGCTGTCGCTGGCCAAGGTGCCAGCCACCTTGGTGGTGGTCGGCGGCGGCGTCATCGGGCTGGAGCTAGGCTCCGTTTGGGCAAGGCTCGGCACCAAGGTCACGGTCGTCGAGTTCCTCGACACCATCCTCGGCGGCATGGACGGCGAGGTGTCGAAACAGTTCCAGCGGCTGCTCTCCAAGCAAGGCTTCGAGTTCAAGCTCGGCGCCAAGGTCACGGGCGTCGCCAAGGCCAAGAAGGGCGCGACTGTCACCTTCGAACCAGTCAAGGGCGGCGCGGCGGAAACCATCGAGGCCGATGTCGTGCTGGTCGCCACCGGGCGGCGCCCCTATGCCGACAGTCTCGGATTGAAGGAAGCCGGCGTCGAACTCGACGAGCGCGGCCGGGTCAAGACCGATGGGCATCTCGGAACCAATGTGCCCGGCATCTATGCCATCGGCGACGTCATCGCCGGACCGATGCTGGCGCACAAGGCCGAGGATGAAGGTGTGGCAGTCGCCGAGACCATCGCCGGGCAGGCCGGCCATGTGAACTACGACGTCATCCCGAGCGTCGTCTACACCAGCCCGGAGATCGCTTCGGTCGGCAAGACCGAGGAAGAGCTGAAGAAGGCCGGCATCGACTACAAAGTCGGCAAATTCCCGTTCAGCGCCAATGGCCGCGCGCGCGCCATGCTGCACACCGACGGCTTCGTCAAGATCCTGGCCGACAAGGCCAGCGACCGCGTGCTCGGCGTCCATATCGTCGGCTTCGGCGCCGGCGAGATGATTCACGAAGCGGCGGTGCTGATGGAATTCGGCGGTTCGTCCGAAGATCTCGCCCGCACATGCCACGCGCATCCGACGATGTCGGAAGCGGTGAAGGAAGCGGCTCTGGCGACGTTCTTCAAACCGATTCATATTTAGCTGCGCGCCAGCGCAGAACCCATCGCTTCGTCATCCTAGGGCGAAGCAAGGAGCGAAGCGACGCGCGTAGACCCTAGGATCCATGCCGTGACGCTAAGCCGTTGCAACGGTTACAGAATTTTGCTCTGTTGCGCTCTACGGCAACGGTTACGGCATGGATACCTGGGTCAAGCCCGGGTATGACGAGGCGCCGCAGTTGTCCCAACCAAAACGGCCCGCCTGTTGGCGGGCCGTTTGTCGTCAAGCTGTAGCCCGATTACTGAGCCGGCGCAGGTGCCGGAGCCGGCGCAGGGGTCGGCGCAGGGGCAGGTGCCGGAGCCGGCGCGGGAGCCGGGGCAGGCGCCGGAGCTGGCTCGGGGGCTGGAGCCGGCGTTGCAGGCGCCGGAGCCGGCGTGCTGGCGGCCGGCGGCTCAGCCGGGGCCGGCGCATGCTCGCCGCCGCTTCTGCCAAAGACATAATAGGCAACAATGGCCAGGATAATAACAACTAGGGCGATCAGCCACCCGCTGCCGCCACCACCCGACTTGGGAGGCGTGCTCGAAGGGGTGAAGGGGTCGTTAGGGTTCGCCATGAAACGTGTCCTCCTTGGATGAAAGTCATCAAAATAACAGCCATCAACGCGCTGAGCCCGCATCGGGTTTCACGCGGACGGACGGAAAGCGCTGAAAAACCGGCGTTTTCAGGTCCGCCAGCCGCCAGACGACTCAGTTGACGGCGGTAACACTATACCCTGCCTTGCGAAAATCCTCGACCAGTCCTTCCGGACCGGGCAGATGCATGGCGCCGACGGCCATGAAAACGTTGCCCTTGGCCAAAATCGGCCCGGCATGCGCCGCCATCACCTTGTTGCGGCTGGTGATCATGGTCTGCTCGAAGGCGGCATAGCCGGCCTTGTCGTCCGCCGTCTCCGGCAGCACGGCCCGGAAGAGCGGCCAGAACATGCCGACCTCGCCACGCTGGTAGAGCACGATCATCGTCTCGTTGACGTCGTTCACCTTGTCGCCGAGCTTCATGGTCTCGACCAGGCTCTTCATATGGAATTCGAGCGGCAGCGAGGCCATGGCGCGCAACTGATCGACGGCGGTCTCGAGCCCTTCGATGTCTTTCCCCGAAGCCTTGGCGTCCGAGGCGAGCTTGACGTCCAGCACGGGTTCGCCGGCGCTCTGGCGCGCCACCTCGCAGGCCGGCAACGCCATCATCGCCGACAGGATCCACGGTTTCATCTTGGCGACCGTCGCCGGCGGAATGCCGCGGGCGTCGAGCCCCTTGTCCAGCGCCGCCGCATCCTGCGGCGACAACAGCGACGACAGGGTGGTGTTGTCGGTGAACATCATCAGGCCGGGTTCGCTGGCCATGGCGGCCATCATCTTGGCCTTGTCGAGCGCGTCGGTGGTCTCGATGACTATCGTGCCGGCGCCGTCATAGGCCTTCTGCGCGGCGGCCGGCAGCGTGGTGACGCGCGTATCGGTCATGTGCATGGTGCCGAACAGATAGGATGGCTTTTCGCCCGGCTTCTCCAGCTTCCAAAGCAGGCCCTTGCCGTTGGGAACGGCCGCCGCTTCGGTCTCGACCTTCTTGAAGGCGGCGGGGTCGTTCTTTTCCAGCGCGGTCAAAAGATCGGCGCCGGCGCAACTGGGCGCTTCGGCATGCGCCCGGCCGGCGATCAGCAGAACGACAATGAAAGACAGGAAAAACAGCAGGTTGAGCGCCGCAAGCAGCTTCAACGAGACAAGGGCCGCGCGGTCGGCGATGGCGATGACGCGTTTCATGGAGAAGCGTCTTAGCGCGGAAAAGCGGCAAAACGGTTAATTGGGTCGGAGAAATTGTCTTCGGTGCGGTGAGCTCTTTTGACGTTCGCTCGGGTTTTCGGAGAGAATGCTTTGGCCGCAACGCTTATCGCTTCGTCATTCCAGGGTCTGCGCGCGTCGCTTCGCTCCTTGCTCCGCCCTGGAATGACGAAGTCCGGAGGGCTTCGCGCCATCCCCCAGCGGCTTCACGCCCTTGGATGCGCCTTCTCGTAGATATCCAGCAGCCTTGCCGTGTCGACGCCGGTATAGATCTGGGTGGTCGACAGACTGGCGTGGCCGAGCAGTTCCTGGATGGTGCGCAGGTCGCCGCCGCGGCCGAGCAGATGGGTGGCGAAGGAGTGCCGCAAGGCATGCGGCGTCGCGGTGTCGGGCAGGTTGAGCGCCGAGCGCAGCCTGGCCATCTCGCGCTGGACGATGGCCGGGTTGAGCGGGCCGCCGCGCGCGCCGCGGAACAGAAGTTCCTTGGTATCGATGTGGAAGGGACAGAGCCGGCGGTATTCGATGACCGCCTTGCGGGCCACCGGCAGCACCGGCACCAGCCGCGTCTTGCCGCCCTTGCCGGTGACGCGCAGCACGGTGTCGGCTTCCGTCGCGAGATCGGCGCCGGTCAGGCCGAGCGCCTCGGAGATGCGCAGGCCGGAACCATAAAGCAGCGTCAGCACGGCGGCATTGCGGGCGGCGATCCATGGCTCGTCCGCGAGCTGGCCTTCCATCGCCACCACTTGTTTGGCGTCGCTTGCCGTCAGCGGCTTGGGCAGCGATTTCGGCTGGCGCGGCGCGCGCAGAGCAGCCGCGCCGGCGGCATTGACCAGGCCGCGCCGTTCGAGAAAGCGCAGCAGCGAGCGGATGCCGGCAAGGCCGCGGCCCAGCGTGCGCGCGCCAGCGCCTTCATTGCGGCGCTTGGCGAGGAAGCCGCGCAAATCGGCGGGGCGCAGGTCGGCGATGTCCGAGATGCCTGGAGAGCCGCCGCGATGTTCGGTCAAGAAATGCAGGAACTGGCGGGTGTCGCGCTCATAGGCCTCGACGGTCTCCGGCGACAGCCGGCGCTCATGCGCCAGCGTCTTCAGCCAGGTCTGGCGCGCCGCCTGGAGGTCGGGTTTGGCCGGGATGAGGAATTCCTGCATGGCGGCAGTTTCGGGCATGCGGGTTAGGAAGCGGTGAAGAGGCGATCATTGAAATGATGGCCTCAGGGGGGTAGAGCAGGGCAAAGGAAGCGCCGCCGATGTCGAAGCTCGAAAACCCCGTACAGATGGCCGTTATCGGCGCCGCGCACGGCATCAAGGGCGAATTGCGGGTGAAGACCTTCACCGGGGACCCGCTGGCGCTGGCCGACTACGGTCCGCTTTATGCCAAGGATGGCCGCGCCTTCCAGATCCTGGACATCCGGCCGGCCGGCACGGTCGTGGTCGTGCGCTTCAAGGGCGTCGGTGACCGCAACGCCGCCGAGGCTTTGGCCGGCACCGAGCTGTTCGTCGACCGCTCGGTGCTGCCCGACGACGGCGAGGAGGACGAGTTCTATCACGCCGATCTCATCGGTCTCGACGTCCGGGACGATACGGGCATCATCGGCAAGGTCGTCGCCGTGCATAATTTCGGTGGCGGCGACATCCTCGACGTCACGCTTGCCGGCCGCAAAGGCGTGCTGATCCCGTTCACGCAGGCCGCCGTGCCGCATGTTTCGATCGCCGACGGATTCGTGGAGGTCAACCCTCAGGCGGCGGGGCTGGTTGAAGACGAAGAAGACGGCGAAGCGCCCAGGGATGCCGGCTTCGACCCGAAAGGCCGGCCGCGCGGACCGAAGGATGCCGGAGGCAACCGTTGAGCTTTGCCGCTTCGGTGCTGACGCTCTATCCGGAGATGTTCCCGGGCGCGCTCGGCCTGTCGCTGGCCGGCCGCGCGCTGGAGGCCGGCACCTGGTCGCTCGAGGCGATCCAGATCCGCGATTTCGCCAGCGACAGGCACCGCACGGTCGACGACACGCCGGCCGGCGGCGGCGCCGGCATGGTGATGCGCGCCGACGTGCTGGCCAAGGCGATCGACCACGCCGCGCCGCCGGGCGATGAGCGTCCAAGGCTGCTGATGAGCCCGCGTGGAAAACCGCTGACGCAGGCGCGCGTGCGCGAACTGGCCGCCGGGCCGGGCGCCGTCATCCTGTGCGGCCGTTTCGAAGGCGTCGACCAGCGGCTGATCGAGGCGCGGGGTCTGGAGGAGGTGTCGATCGGCGATTTCATCCTGTCGGGCGGCGAGCCGGCGGCGCTCGTGCTGCTCGACGCCGTGGTGCGGCTTTTGCCCGGCGTCATGGGCAATGCGGTGTCGGGCGAGGAAGAGAGTTTCGAGAACGGCCTGCTCGAGCATCCGCATTACACGCGGCCGCAGGAATTCGAAGGCAGACCGATCCCTGACGTGCTGATCTCCGGCAACCACAAGAAGATAGCCGAATGGCGGCGCGCCGAGGCCGAGAAGCTCACACGGGAGCGTCGGCCGGATTTGCTGGGGGCGGTTCAGCCCTTGGTGAAATAGTAGAAAGCAAGGAACAGGCCGACGGCGACGACGAAGCCGCGGACCACGCCCTGCGGCACGCGCTTGGCGATCCAGACGCCGGCATAGCCGCCGAGCGCGCCGCCCGGGATCATGACGATCGCCTGCGGCCAGGCGACGACGCCGCCTGAAACGAAGACCAGGATGGCGATGGCCGCGATGACCACGGCCAGCATGTTCTTCAGAGCGTTGAGCCGGTGGTAGTCGCCGGCCTGGGTCAGGCCGAGCGTGGCCAGCATCATGACGCCCATGCCGGCACCGAAGAAGCCGCCATAGATCGAGGTTACGAACTGGGCGAGCGACCCGGCGAACGAGCCGACCCTGGCTTCGGCGCCGGGCTTGGGCGCCGGTTTCAACCATGGCCCGGCGGCGAACAGCGCGGTCGCGGCGATCAGCAGCCAGGGCACCAGCGCGCGAAAGGACGGGTTGGAAAGCGCAAGCAGGATGAGCGAACCGACCAGCGCGCCGAAGGCCGAGATCACGCATAGCAGCAGCGCCTGGCGCCAGAAATGCCTGATGTCGTCGAGATAGGCCAGCGTCGAGGTGATGTAGCCGGGAAACTGCGTCACCGAGGAGGTGGCGTTGGCGACGATCGGCGGCACGCCGACCAGCGTCATGGCGCCGAAGGTAACGAAGGTGCCGCCGCCGGCGACGGCGTTGACCGCACCGGAGACAAAACCCGAGAGAAAGAGCAAGGCGGCATCGAAAAAAGTCATTTTCCCCGCTTAGGAAGCTTGCAAGCCGCGCGCAACCCGGCACGGCCGCGGTAATGTGGGGCCATGGGGGCAAAAAATATGTCTCAAGGTCCTTTTTTGATGCATGAGGCCGTGCCGGAACCGCTCACACTTCCAGGCGACATGCATTAGGGCGTGACAAAGCGGCAAAATGCCTGTATGTGCCCGCCCGAACCGGAAGAACGATCTTTCGGACCCGTCAACAAGTGCGGTGTAGCCGTCCCTGCCCGATGTTCCCCGATACAATTTGGGGACTGGGGGCATAGCCGAGCGGTCATTGGAACTGCAAGGCGAGCGTTGGACGCTCTGACTGTCGGAAGAACAAGAAGTGGATATTTGAGATGGATCTCATCCGTCAGCTCGAGGCCGAACAGGCCGCCAAGATCGAAGCCAAGCGCAAGCTGCCAGAATTCCAGCCGGGCGACACCGTGCGCGTCCAGGTGCGCGTCACCGAAGGCACCCGCACCCGCGTCCAGGCCTATGAGGGCGTCGTCATCGCCCGCGCCGGCTCGGGCTTCCAGGAGAATTTCACCGTACGCAAGATTTCCTACGGCGAAGGCGTCGAGCGCGTTTTCCCGGTCTACTCGCCGATGGTCGAGGGCGTCGAGATCGTGCGCCGCGGCAAGGTTCGCCGCGCCAAGCTCTATTACCTGCGCGACCGTCGCGGCAAGTCGGCTCGCATTTCGGAAAACACCGGCGTGCGCGCCCGCAAGCTGAACGACGAAGAGCGTGATGCTTTGGCCGCCGAGCGCGCCCGCATCGAGGCCGAGAAGGTCGCGGCCGCCCAGGCGCTGGCCGCCGAGACGGCCGCCAAGGAAGCCGCCGAGAAGAAGGCCGCCGCTGAGGCTGCTTCGGCCGAGGCCGCCTCCGCCGAATAAGGTTTCGTCGAAACAGGTTTTGGAAAGGCGGCTTCGGCCGCCTTTTTCATTGGGCGGAAGAGCCAGGGCTTTCGGTTCCCGATCAAGTCCTATCCTACCCGCGTTCTCGGACTGCATGTCTTGGCGATTGGCTGAAACATCTGAGCGTCGTCATCCACGGGCGGAGCAAGGAGCGCAGCGACGCGCGCAGACCCGAGGATCCATTCCGTGACTTTGAAGCACCGCTACGGTGCAGAATTCTGCTCCGTCGCACCCTACGACAGTGGTAACGGAATGGATCCTCGGGTCTACGCTCCGCTTCGCCCGTGGATGACGACCTCGGTGCCTCTCATCCATCCGAACACAAGTGAGGGACGAACATCGCGGCTCTTGACAACAAATTACCTTGTACACTAAATAATCGTGTACAAATCAAATGGAGACAAAAATGTCGGCACTTTACAGCACCCAGGCTCACGTCACCGGCGGCCGCAACGGTCACGGCGAGACGAGCGACGGCCTGCTCAAGGTCGATCTGGCGATGCCGAACGAACTCGGCGGCAAGGGCGGCGCCACCAATCCCGAACAGCTTTTCGCCGTCGGCTATGCCGCCTGCTTCGAGAGCGCGGTGCGCTTCGTCGCCCGCCAGCAGAAGCTGCCGCTTGAGGACGCTTCGGTCACCTCCACGGTGAGCCTCTATCCGAACGACCAAGGCGGCTTCCGCCTCGGCGTTTCACTGGCGGCCGAGATCAAGGGACTTGATCAGGCGGGCGCAGAGGCGCTTGTATCCGAAGCGCACAAGATCTGCCCCTATTCCAATGCCATCCGGGGCAATATCGACGTGGCGCTCTTGGCAAAGGCTGCATGACGACGAAAACCGAAATCATGACCAAGCAAGCTCCGGCGCAGGGCGTCGGGGCGCTCGAGGTGCCGCGCCTCGACCAGCAGCTCTGCTTCGCGCTCTATTCGGCAAGCGGGCTGATGACAAAGCTTTACCGGCCGCTGCTCGATCCGCTCGGCCTCACCTATCCGCAATATCTGGCGATGCTGGCCCTGTGGCGGCATTCGCCGAGCACGATCGGCGAGCTCGGCGCAGCACTTGGCCTCGATTCGGCGACGCTGACGCCGCTGATCAAGCGGATGGAAGCCGGCGGCCTCGTCACCCGCCGGCGCGATAGCGCCGACGAACGCCGGGTGCTGGTCGAGCCGACAGCGAAGGGTCAGGCGCTGCGGGCGAAGATGAAGGGCGTGCAGGAGGGACTGAGCTGCGGCATGCCACTGGAGCGAGCCGAACTCAAAGCCCTGCACGGCACGCTGACGCGACTGGTCGCCGGATTGCGCGAAGCCACGGCCGATCAGGACTGAACGCCGCTAAGGCTGTCCTCGAAACCATCTCCGAAGAGCATCGGATTGCGTGTTGGCCGGCCTGCTTCAGCGCGGACCGGCTTGCAAGGCGCATGCGGCTCTATCTCTTTGTTTTTACGCAATTCCGAACGGAAAACCGCTTCACACTTTTCCTGGAATTGCTCTAAAGTCGGCACCGGATTTTTCCTGGCCGCGAGATTGCAGCGCGGCCTGCACCCTCGGAGATTTGTCATGACCAAGTCGAAACTGCTGCTGGCCGCCATGGTGGCCTGCCTTCTCGCGCCTGTCGCGGCGCTCGCCGACAATTTGCCCGATCTCGGCGGCAAAAAGGTCGTGGTGGTAACGGAGAACGCCTATCCGCCGCTGCAGTTCATCGACAAGAAGACCGGCAAGCAGATCGGCTGGGAATATGACGCGATGGACGAGATCGCCAAGCGGCTGAACTTCAAGGTCGAGTACCAGAACACCTCCTGGGACGCGATGATCCAGGCGGTTTCCGACAATCAGTACAACATCGGCATGACCGGCATCACCATCAAGGACGACCGCAAGGAGAAGGTCGACTTCTCCGACCCCTATATGCGCTCGGAGCAATTCATGCTGGTGCGCGGCGATGAAAGCCGCTTCACCGACGCCAAGACCTTCGGCGCCTTCAAGGACGGGCTGATCGGCGCCCAGCCGGGCACCACGCCTTTCTACACCGCCGTCTACAGCGTGCTCGACGGCAACGAGCAGAACCCGCGGATAAAGCTGTTCGAGACCTTCGGCGCGACCGTGCAGGCGCTGAAGACGGGCGACGTCGACGTCGTGCTCACCGACGGCACCGCCGGCCAGGGCTATGTCGATGCCTCCGAAGGCAAGCTGAAGCTGATTGGCGGGCCGCTCGGCACCGAGGATTTCGGCTTCATCTTCCCGAAGGGGTCGGACCTGGTGAAGCCGGTCAATGCCGCGATCGCCGCGCTCAGGGCGGACGGCACGTTCGACAAGCTCAACAAGAAATGGTTCCTCGATTACAAGATGGGGCAGTGAGCTCGTCTTGTTGTGCGCAGTGGGTTTGCAGGAAATTGCGCTGACATTGCGCCCAGGCCCCCCTCTCTGCCCTGCCGGGCATCTCCCCCTCAAGGGGGGAGATTGGCAACTCCGCCGACGGTGTTCTTCATTCAATGTTGGTGATTGGCGAAAGCCAACGCGAAATTCGATCTCCCCCCTTGAGGGGGAGATGGCCGGCAGGCCAGAGAGGGGGGCTCACGCGCCGTCCTTGCAAGATTTCTATGTCGGCGGCGCCATCTGATGGCAGTTCCCGCCCGCTCCGCCAAATCCGAATTCCCCTGGTGGCTGGCCGCCGCCCTCGCGCTTGCTTTGGCCGCCGCCCTCGCCATTGCGTCCAGCGACCTCTATGCGCAAGTCTTCGCCACCGTCGCCAAGGGCATCGGCATCACCATCTTCGTCACCGCGGTCGCATTCGCGCTGGCCTCCGCGCTCGGGCTCGGCATCGCGCTGATGGCGCTGTCGGGGTCGCAATGGCTGCGGCAGATCGCGCGCTTCTATGTCGAGATCATCCGCGGCGTGCCGATCCTGGTGCTGTTGTTCTGGATCGCCTTTGCCGGCGCGCCGGCCTTCGTCGCCGCCTGGAATGCGTTGACCGCGCCGCTGCAGAGCGCCGGCCTGATCGGCGAACTGCTGGTGCGCGACGTGTCGCTGCTGTGGCGCGCCATCATGGCTTTGACCATCGGCTACTCGGCCTTCATCTCGGAAGTGTTCCGCGCCGGCATCCAGTCGGTCGAGAAGGGACAGATCGAAGCCGCGAAGGCGCTTGGGCTCAGCCGGGCGCAGCGCTTCCGGCTGATCGTGTTCCCACAGGCGATCCGCATGATCCTGCCGCCGCTCGGCAACGACTTCGTCGCCATGGTCAAGGATTCCTCGCTGGTCTCGGTGCTCGGCGTCGCCGACATCACCCAGATCGGCAAGGTCTATGCCGCGGGCTCCTTCCGCTTCTTCGAGACCTATTCGATCGTCGCCTATATCTACCTCATCCTGACCGTCGGCCTGTCGCTGGCGCTGCGGACGCTGGAACAGCGGCTGCGCCGGCAGCATCAGCAATAGCGGGGGCGCCAAAGTCGGCGCTACCTCTTTGTTTCCGACGCAATTCCGGACGGAAAACCGGTTCCCACTTTTCCTGGAATTGCTCTACCTTGGTCACATGCATCCGGCGGAGGAGACGTCCCATGAATTTCGACAAGGCCAATGCGGCGCTGGACTCCGTCTATTCGGCCGACTCGCCGGAAGGACTCGCAAAGGCCTATGCCGACTGGGCCGCGACCTATGACAGCGAGACCGCCTCGCTCGGCTATCTCCTGCCTTTCCTGATCACCGCCTGGGTGGCGCGGCACGTGCCGGCGGGCGAAGGTCCGCTGCTCGACGCCGGCTGCGGCACGGGCCTGTCGGGGCCGTCGCTCAAGGCTCTGGGCTATGGCGACATCGCCGGCCTCGACCTCTCCGACGACATGCTGAAGATCGCCGGCAGCCGCCAAGCCAATGGCAAGCCGGCCTATGGCGAGTTGAAGAAGGCGATGCTCGGCGGTCCGCTGCCTTGGCCCGACCGGCATTTCCGCGCCTTCTTCTCGACCGGCGTCTTCACCATCGGTCATGCCCCTGCCTCCGGCCTGCACGAACTGGTGCGCATCACCAAAAGCGGCGGCCATGCCATCTTCACCGTGCGCGACCAGGTTTTCGAGAGCGGCGGCTTTCAAACGGTGTTCGACGAGCTGACCCAGGCGAAGAGATGGCGGCTCGTAGAGCAAAGCCCGTGGTTCCGCTGCTACGCGATCGGCGACCCGGAAGCGCTGGTGAAGACGTTCGTGTTCGAGGTGGTTTGAGCCGTGAGCTCGCCGATCTTGCCTCCCTTCCTCTCCCTCCGGAGGGGGGAGAGGTGGCGCTGCGAAGCAGCGACGGAGCGGGGGACGGCGGTCCTCAAATGCGCCGTCGCTAATAACTCGCCACCGGCCCCTATAAAGCCGAGGCATTGCTCGGTTTGAAATAACAATGGCCGAGCCAAGTCGACCCCCACTCCGTCGAGCTTCGCTTGCCACCTCTCCCCCGATCGGCGGGGGAGAGGAAGGGCGCGCGCTCGCCGACCTTGGCGCTCTGCCTTTGCCCTCCGAAGGTGTGGGAATGTGAGGGCGAGGAACCAGGCCCCGCGCGCAATTGCCGAAAAGCCAAAACATTGCTATCTACGCCGCCATGGAAAAGCTTTTCAGCGATCCGGCCTACAAGGGCTTCGTGCTGCAGGACAGAAAGCGCCTGCCGTCGCGATTTGCCGCGCGGGTCTGCGGCGCGCTCACCTGCCGACTTCGCCGGGCCGACTGATCGAAGTCGCTTGCCGGCCGAAGCCACGCCAGCTTTTCCTATTCTCATATCGACGGATTTACGCACATGAGCGCACCGCGCACCCTCTACGACAAGATCTTCGACGACCACACGGTCGACCGCCAGGACGACGGCACCTGCCTGCTCTATATCGACCGCCACCTCGTCCACGAAGTCACCAGCCCGCAGGCCTTCGAGGGCCTGCGCATGAGTGGCCGCAAGGTCCGCCATCCGGAAAAGACGCTGGCCGTGGTCGACCATAACGTGCCGACCTCGCCCGAGCGCAAGTTCGGCATCAAGAACGAGGAAAGCCGCATCCAGGTCGAGGCGCTGGCCAAGAACGCCAAGGATTTCGGCATCGAATATTATTCCGAGAACGATATCCGCCAGGGCATCGTCCACATCATCGGACCGGAACAGGGCTTCACCCTGCCGGGCATGACCATCGTCTGCGGCGACAGCCACACCTCCACGCACGGCGCTTTCGGCGCGCTGGCGCATGGCATCGGCACGTCGGAAGTCGAGCATGTGCTGGCCACCCAGACGCTGATCCAGCGCAAGGCCCGGAATATGCTGGTGCGCGTCGACGGCCAGTTGCCGGAAGGCGTCACCGCCAAGGACATCATCCTTGCCATCATCGGCGAGATCGGCACCGCCGGCGGCACCGGCTACGTCATCGAATATGCCGGCGAAGCGATCCGCTCGCTGTCGATGGAAGGCCGCATGACGATCTGCAACATGTCGATCGAGGGCGGCGCCCGCGCCGGCCTGATCGCGCCGGACGAGACGACCTTTGCCTATGTGAAGGACAAGCCGCGCGCGCCGAAGGGCGCTGCCTGGGATGCCGCGCTCGCCTATTGGAAGACGCTGCAGTCCGACGAAGGCGCGCATTTCGACAAGGTCGTGGTACTCGACGCGCAAAAACTGCCGCCGATCGTCTCCTGGGGCTCCTCGCCCGAAGACGTCGTCTCGGTGCAGGGCATCGTGCCCAATCCGCAAGAGATCGCGGACGAGAACAAGCGCACGTCGAAGATCCGCGCGCTCGACTATATGGGGCTGACGCCTGGAACCAAGATCACCGACATCGCGCTCGACCGCGTCTTCATCGGCTCCTGCACCAATGGCCGCATCGAGGACCTGCGCGCCGCCGCCAAGGTGGTCGAGGGCAAGACCGTCAATCCGCGCGTCAATGCCATGATCGTGCCCGGCTCGGGCCTGGTCAAGGAACAAGCGGAGGCCGAGGGCCTCGACAAGATCTTCGTCGCCGCCGGCTTCGATTGGCGCGAGCCGGGCTGCTCGATGTGCCTGGCCATGAATGACGACCGGCTGAAGCCGCATGAACGCTGCGCCTCGACCTCGAACCGCAATTTCGAGGGCCGGCAGGGCTTCAAGGGCCGCACCCACCTGGTGTCGCCGGCCATGGCGGCGGCCGCCGCGATCGCCGGCCACTTTGTCGACATCCGCGACTGGAAGTAACAGCCGGCTGCGTCTCTCAACAAAGGCCCGGACAGGACGTCCGGGCCTTTTGCTTTCAGCGCTCTATCTGCGAATGATCTCGTGAAACTCCTCGCGCCGGCCGGGCTCGTCGGCGGCGACGACCAAGGCCAACTGCCGCTCGTCGAAAATCCTGAACCACTCGTCCCACTCCACGAGCTCGTAGCCGCCGCTGTTGATCGAACGCTCCGGGCGGTCGGTGTCTTCATAGGCCTGCTGCCCAAAAACCAGCCGCAGCATGGGCTGCGTTCCCGCCTCGGGGGAGATGTCGACGATGGCCGGGAAACCGGCGCGCGCCGCCGCCCAGGAGCGGATTTCATCGTGGTTCGTCAAAGTGATCGTGCCGGCCATCTCGATCGTCTCCCGTCTGGCGTCTCCTGCCTGGCCGGACAACGCCGCTCCGGCAGGCCGGTTCCGTGTGGCATGCGATGTGCTCGTCGGGGGCTTAACCGCTTGTTTGGGCTTAGGTCCTAGTATCTCCCCCTGGGTAAGTTGGGGAAAGTCGCAGTCCTTTGGACACCGGTCTGCTCATAGCGCTGCTCAATCCGTCGATAGCGCTGGCGCTTGGCGCCGCGTTCCTCGTGCTGTTTTCCTATCAGCGTCATCGCCCGTATCTGGCCGCGCTCGGCGCGAGCTACTGCCTGTCGGCGCCGGGTTTCCTGCTGCAGTATTTCACGCTTCCGATCGGCGTGGCGCTGACCAAGCTGGCTTCCAACATCTGCTTCACGATCGCGGCCTGCTGCCTCTCCAGCGCGATCGTCGCGCGCTACGGGCGGCGCGTGCCCTATGTCGGCATCGGTATCGTGACCGGAGGCGGGCTCGCCGCTTTCATCTGGTTCATGTTCGTCGAGCCGGACCTCACCTGGCGCGTGCTCGTCATGAATTTCGGCTTTGGCGCGCTCAGCCTGCTGGTCGCCGCGGAACTGAGAACGGTGCGCAACAACGGTCCGACCGAGAAAATCCTGTTCGCGCTGTCGCTGCTTTCGGGGCTGAACTTCATCGTCCGCACGCTGATCGTCGTCATCGCGCATGGACCGTTCCCCGGCTATGACGGCTTCTACGGATCGTCCTACTGGACGACGGCGCTGCTTTCGCACGCGCTGTTGTCGCTGCTGATCGCGCTTAGCCTGTTCACGGCCGCGGCGCTCGATGTGATGCGGGCGCTGAAGGCCGAGACCCATACCGATCCGCTCTCGGGCATCCTCAACCGCCGCGGCTTCGAGGAGCGGGCAACCGTGTTGCTCGACCAGTGCGGCAAGGCGGGGTTTCCCGTCGCCCTGGTGCTTGCCGATCTCGATCACTTCAAGGCGCTGAACGACCAACATGGGCATGAGGCCGGCGACCGGGTGATCGCCGACTTCGCCGCCAAGCTGCGTTCCGCCACCGGCGCGCGCGGGGCCGCCGGCCGCATCGGCGGCGAAGAGTTCGCCGTGCTTTTGCCGCTCAGCGACCTGGGGGCGGCAAGGCTCTTCGCCGAAGCAATCCGCGCTTTCTATTCGGCCGGCGCGATCGACGGGCTGCCGCCCGGCATCAGGGTGACCGCCAGCTTCGGCGTCGCCGCCCGCTCCGGCAGGGAAGGGCTGATGCCGCTGATGCGGCGCGCCGACGAGGCGCTCTACAAGGCCAAGAAGAACGGCCGCGACAGCGTGCGGCTTTCCTATGAGAGACCTGAAACCGCCTTCGCTGCCGAGCCGCTCGCCGTCGGCTGATACATGCAGGCCCGGCGCAACCCCCCTGCTTAGTCCAGAAGGCGATCGCAACGTTCGCGATTGCCCGAAGCTCCTGCAACTTCGTCATCCTCGGGCTTGACCCGAGCGCGGACTTCAGCCTGATGATCAACCTGCTCGTCGCCGGGCTGCCGGCGGCGGCATTCATGGCGGTTGTCTTCTATGACACCGGACGCGTGTCAGGCGCGCTGTGACGGCGCCAAACGCCGACGATCTTCAACGGCAAGGGCTGAGATTGGGCATCTCGCCGTCGGAAAGCCCGTACATATAGGAGCGGCCCTTCACCAGCACCGGCGGCTGGTAGCAGCCGGGCGCGCCGGGTTCGTCCGCATCGTCATAGACGACACCCGGCTGGCCGGCGCTGGTGAATTCGGAAAGCTTTTTCGCAAGCTTGCCCTCGCCGACGACGATGCGCTTGTAGCCGGCGGCGCTGTCGATGACGAGATTGCCGAAGGAATCGGCATAGACACGGTCATGGTGGCGCAGGCCCGCTTCGGCCGGCGCGGTGATGGCCGTCACCAGCCCCGCCAGCGCCGCGGCGGCAAGGCTTGCCCGCACTGAATTCGAACGCATGTCGTTCTCCCTTGATCAGCGCGTCGCGCCTGAATTCCGGTTCGAATCGGAAATTAACCCTTTCTTAACCTTTGTTAAGAGGCGGGAGGCTTTCGGCGCCGCTTCTTAAGGAACATGGTTAATTTTCGAGGTCCGGCTTTCCCGGCGGCGGGGCGGCCTGGAGCAGGGCTGACTCCCGGTCAACTTGATCTTGCGTCGCCGCGTGGCTACAGCGGTCCACCGTTTCACGGAAAGGCAACCGCCTCCCTCTTTGTTTCGACGCAATTGCGGACGGAAGGCTACGGCGAAGAGCCGAACCCAACCGTTCACACTTTTCCCGGAATTGCTGTAGGGTGCCGCGCACGAAAGGGCAGCGTATGAGCTTTGGCCACACGGTTCGGGTCTCGATCATCGTCCCGCTGCTTCTCGCGGCCGCGGCCTGCGTACCGCAGGACGGCGCGCCCAAGTCGGCCGATGCCGCACCGCTGCCGGCTTCGCCTGCGCCGAACCAGCAGCCCGCCGCGCCAGCGGCGACGTCGATACCTGCGACGCCCCCAGTACCTGCGGCAGTGTCGGTCCCGACAGCGGCCAAGACGCCCGCACCGCCTGCGCCACCCGCAACCAAAATCATCACCGATCTTACCACGCCGCGGTCCGGCATCGGCACGGCCACCTACAGGTGCGGCAATGGCGGCATGATCACCATCCAGAATCTGGGCAGCGCATTGCGCGTCATGCGGCCCGATGGCTCGGCCGAGGAGTTCGCCGCCTCGCCCGCCAACCAGAGCAGCCGCTACCAGGAAGCGGCGACGCATGACGCAATCGTGATCGACGGACGCGAGGCGCTGGTGATGAAGAGGGGATCCACCCCGCAGACTTGCAGAAGATAGCGCAGTTTGTTGCACTGCAGCGAACGCTGCGCCGGCTTCTAAACAGCCGCTAATCGATTGAAGCGCGCGGCCTCCAATTTGTCAGACTAAATGATGTTTCCAAAACGTTTTTCCGGCTTTGACGCGGTGCAAAAAGAGCATTAGAAACCGGCTGTCCGAAGCCATATATGAGGGCGGCAAACGCCGCATCGCGGCTCCAGGATGCCGATCTGGGGGAGCCATGAGCAAATCACCAGCCACCCGCGCAGTTGCCAGACGTGAACGGCCGCTCTCGCCGCATCTGACGGTCTACCGGCCGCCGATCACGATGACGATGTCGATCATCCATCGCATCACCGGCGGCGCGCTCTATTTCGGGACGCTGCTGGTGGCGGCGTGGCTGATCGCAGCTTCGAGCTCGCAGGCCGCCTTCGACTGGGTCAATTGGGCCTTCGGTTCCTGGCTCGGCCGGCTGGTTCTGTTCGGCTATACCTGGGCGCTGATGCACCACATGCTGGGCGGGCTGCGCCACCTTGTCTGGGACACCGGAGCCGGACTGGAAAAACACACCGCGTCGAGGATCGCCTGGGCGACGCTCGCCGGCTCGATCGTGCTGACGCTTCTGATCTGGATCGCCGGCTATATGGCGCGGGGAGCTTTCTGATGGCCGCCAACAATTCGGACATGCGCACGCCGCTGGCGAGAGTCCGCGGCCTCGGTTCGGCCCGCGAAGGCACCGGGCATTTCTGGCGGCAGCGGCTGACCGCCATCGCCAACATTCCTTTGATCCTGTTTTTCGTCGGCTTCCTGATCGCGATCAACGGCCGTGACTACGCGGATGTGCGGGCGGCGCTTGCGAACCCGTTCGTGGTGGTCATGCTCGGGCTGGTGCTGATCTCGCCGCTTTACCACATGCGCATCGGCATGCAGGTGATCATCGAGGATTACGTGCATGGCGAAGGCCTGAGGTTGGCGCTGATCGCGCTCAACACCTTCTTCTGCGTGGCGGTCGGCGTGGCTTCGCTGTTTGCCCTGCTCAAACTCGCATTCGGAGGCTGAGGCCTTGGCCAAGGATACAAGCAACACGGCTTCCGCCTACACTTTTGTCGACCATAAATTCGACGTCGTGATCGTCGGCGCCGGCGGCGCCGGCCTGCGCGCCACGCTCGGCATGGCCGAGCAGGGGCTGCGCACCGCCTGCATCACCAAAGTGTTTCCGACGCGTTCGCACACGGTGGCCGCGCAAGGCGGCATCGCCGCCTCGCTGTCCAACATGGGTCCCGATTCCTGGCAGTGGCACATGTACGACACCGTCAAGGGCTCGGACTGGCTGGGCGATGTCGACGCCATGGAATATATGGTGCGCGAGGCGCCGGCCGCCGTCTACGAGCTCGAGCATTACGGCGTGCCGTTCTCGCGCACCGAGGAAGGCAAGATCTACCAGCGGCCGTTCGGCGGCCACATGATGAACTATGGCGACGGTCCGCCGGTGCAGCGCACCTGTGCTGCCGCCGACCGCACCGGCCACGCCATCCTGCATACGCTCTACGGCCAGTCACTGAAGAACAATGCGCAGTTCTTCATCGAGTATTTCGCGCTCGACCTGATCATGGAGCCGGACGGCACCTGCACCGGCGTCGTCGCCTGGAACCTCGATGACGGCACCATCCACCGCTTCTCGGCCAAGATGGTGGTGCTGGCGACCGGCGGCTATGGGCGAGCCTATTTCTCCGCCACCTCGGCGCATACCTGCACCGGCGACGGCGGCGGCATGGCAGCCAGGGCCGGGCTGCCGCTGCAGGACATGGAGTTCGTGCAGTTCCACCCGACCGGCATCTACGGCGCCGGCTGCCTGATCACCGAAGGCGCGCGCGGCGAGGGCGGCTATCTCGTCAATTCCGAGGGCGAGCGCTTCATGGAGCGCTACGCGCCGTCTGCCAAGGATCTCGCCTCGCGCGACGTCGTCTCGCGCTGCATGACGCTGGAGATCCGCGAGGGCCGCGGCGTCGGCAAGAACAAGGACCACATCTTCCTGCATCTCGACCATCTCGATCCGGCGGTGCTGCACGAGCGGCTGCCGGGTATTTCCGAGTCGGCCAAGATCTTTGCCGGCGTCGACCTCACCAAGGAGCCGATCCCGGTGCTGCCGACGGTGCACTACAACATGGGCGGCGTGCCGACCAATTACTGGGGCGAGGTGCTCAACCCGACGGCCGAGCATCCCGACCGCGTGTCGCCCGGCCTGATGGCCGTCGGCGAGGCCGGCTGCGCTTCGGTGCATGGTGCCAACCGGCTCGGCTCGAACTCGCTGATCGACCTCGTCGTGTTCGGCCGCGCGGCGGCCATCCGCGCCGGCCAGGTGATCGACCGCAAGTCGGCGATCCCATCGCCCAACGAAGCTTCGGTCGAAAAGATCATGGAGCGCTTCGACAGGCTGCGCCACGCCAACGGCTCGACGCCGACGGCGGTGCTGCGCGAGAGAATGCAGCGCGCCATGCAGGAAGACGCCGCCGTGTTCCGCACGCAGGAATCGCTCGAGAACGGCTGCAAGCGGATTTCGGAACTCTGGGGCGAACTCAAGGACATCAAGGTCACCGACCGCTCTGTGATCTGGAATTCCGACCTCGTCGAGACGCTGGAGCTGGAAAACCTGATGGCCAACGCCATCTCCACGGTCTACGGCGCCGAGGCGCGCAAGGAGAGCCGCGGCGCGCATGCGCGTGAGGATTTCGACAAGCGCGACGACGCCAACTGGCGCAAGCATACGCTGGCTCATCTGAGCGAAGACGGCAAGGTGACGCTGACCTACCGGCCGGTGCACACCGAGCCGCTGCTGGCGGAAAAGGACGGCGGCATCAGCCTGGCCAAGATCGCGCCGAAGGCCAGGGTGTATTGAATATGCTGGGGGTTGGAGACGTCGTGTCCATTCTTGATGCGGCGATTGGGTACATCAAATCGCTCAAAGACGGCGCGGAAAAGCAGAGGCTAGCCGAAATCAGAATTGCCTTGAAGCATTTATATTTTTCTAATGACACAATATCGCGCCTTGAATCGATTCCAAGCATCGAAGAATTCGATGCTTTGAACTACGCAGCCGGTCGAGCTTCGACCAGGCAACGTGATACAAGAGATAGCGTCTATAAAGCGTTCTCCATACTGGAGGCGTTTGGCACTCAGAAAGGTATAAGCATTACAGGGCGACGTCTTGTGGACCAAATTATCAATACGAAATTTGGCATACGGCACGAGATAGAAGCAACTTATTTTAACGCTATCAAAAACGGAGACAGAGCAGAAACTGCCGAGCTTGTCGCGAAGATTAAGAAGCTCAATAAATTAATTGAGGGCCTTGATCAGCAGCTCGGAGGAATAATTTTGTAGGCACATAGGCCGGTCGAATGGGCAAAACGGGAAAATGTAAACTAACGGGAAACGTGGGTCCCTTTGTTCGGTCCCATATTTTGCCTCGGGCATTTGTAGACAAGAATCTCGATAAAACACTTCGAATCGAGTTCGGCCAAGATGGGAGACGACCAGGCATACGGGGAACTGGCTGGTACGATGACGAGCTCGTGACTCGCGCGGGAGAAGACATCCTTGAGAGGTATGATTCTGATGCGGCGAAGATAATTCGTCAACACGGACTCTGCTGGCGATGGTTTCCAACGAAGGAGCTTGCCGAACGCACAAAGCTCGACGATGAATGGGGAATGGAATACATTAAAATTCCAAACGTCGATACGAAAGCCCTCCGCCTATTTTTCCTAAGTTTGCTTTGGCGCTCCGTGGCAACACGTAGACCTCAATTTAGAGAGATCCGCATTGATTTTCTTGCGCGTGAAAAACTCCGAAAGATAGTTGAGGGGCGAATAGAGGGTAGTCCGTCGGATTTTCCGGTTGTGCTGATTTTACTCACAACTAAAGGACAGCCGCAAAATATTACGCCGCTTCGCCAAACGATAAAGATGACAAAGATGTTTGACGGAGCTTATCCCGATATACCGATATTTAGATTCTTTTTGGATGGGCTGGTTGCGCACGTTGGCCGAAAGCCACTTGATAGACGGCTTCTAGATTCTTGGCACCGCCGTGTTCTCGGGACGAGCAGCGATTTGTTCGTTATTGGCAGAAAATACGAAGGTTCGTTTCAAGATCAAAACTTGCTCTACCTGCAGAATGAGTTGGACGCCACGTGGCCGGATGAAGCCCGCAAGATATACGGAGCTCTAGAGAAAAATGGTTGAGCTAACACTTCCCAAGAATTCGAAAGTCCAGCAGGGCAAGACCTGGCCTAAGCCGGATGGCGCGACGAACCTGCGCGAATACCGCGTCTACCGCTGGTCGCCGGATGATGATGAGAACCCGCGCATGGACACCTATTTCGTCGACATGGACGATTGCGGGCCGATGGTTCTCGACGCGCTGTTGTGGATCAAGAACAAGATCGACCCGACGCTGACCTTGCGCCGCTCCTGCCGCGAAGGCATCTGCGGTTCCTGCGCCATGAACATCGACGGCTCGAACACGCTGGCCTGCACCAAGGGCGCCGAGGACATTTCGGGCGCCGTGAAGGTCTATCCGCTGCCGCACATGGCTGTGATCAAGGACCTGGTGCCTGACCTCACCAATTTCTATGCCCAGCACGCTTCGATCCAGCCCTGGCTGCAGACGGTCTCGCCGACGCCCGCCAAGGAATGGCTGCAGAGCCACGAGGACCGCGAAAAGCTCGACGGGCTCTACGAGTGCATATTGTGCGCCTGCTGCTCGACCTCATGCCCGAGCTATTGGTGGAACGGCGAGCGCTATCTCGGCCCGGCTACGCTGCTGCAGGCCTATCGCTGGCTGATCGATTCCCGCGACGAGGCGACAGGCGAGCGGCTCGACAATCTCGAAGACCCGTTCCGCCTCTATCGCTGCCACACCATCATGAACTGCGCGCAGACCTGCCCGAAGGGGCTCAATCCCGCCAAGGCGATCGCCGAGATCAAGAAGATGATGGTGGAGAGAAGGGTCTAGTCGGGCGAATTCGCTCGCGGTGCTTTGAAGGCAGCGATCCTTCGCGCCCCCCTCTGTCCTGCCGGACATCTCCCCACAAGGGGCCACAAGGGGGGAGATCAGCAGCTTCGTCAACAGCGC
>NZ_VFTL01000044.1:0-53156 GCF_006439385.1 Mesorhizobium sp. B3-1-7 | reverse complement strand
TGACCGCTTGAAGCGCGCACTGTATTTGGACATGCAAAACCCCCGAAGGTTGTGTCCAACTTTCGGGGGTCAGTTCAGCCCGGCGGGTTTTTTGTTTTTCGCGCCATCCATTCCTTCGAAGCGCTGGCGGGCGCCCTCTCTGTCCTGCGGCGCTTTCAACATTTTTGCCTGAGGCCCAGATGCCACGCTATGCCACCATCGTCACCGCCGATGACGGCGCCGAGATCGTCAGCGCCATCGGCGAATTCGAGGGGTCGAGCCTGCCGCGCAGCCCAGGCCGCGTCGAGCAGGTCGCGCCAGGCGTGCGCATCGGCATGGTTCGCGGTGGCCCTGATGAGGCCGTCGCCGGTTTCGGTTTTCCGCGCCAGGACCTCGGCCCGTCCTCCGTCCGCTCGGTGACGGCGAAGCTGAAAGCAATGGCCGCGCCGGCCGCCGATGCCCGGACCGCCAAGCAGGCCAGCGCCAGGCCACGCAGGAAACCAGCGCGCAAGGTCCGCAAGGTCAAGGCGGCAAAGGCCGCGCCATCGCAAGCGGCCACCCATGGCTGACGAAAGCAGGTACCGCGCAGGCGCGAAGCGGGCAAGCCGAAAGCCGAAGAGCCCCCAAGCCGGGGCCGCTCTGGCCACTCGCCCGAAGCGCCCGCGAAAAATGCTCGTCGACGATTTCGCGGCAGCCCTTCGCGCCGACTTCCGCGCCCATGGCGCCGGCGTCATCGCCGCGGTGCGGGCCGAAAAACCGGAGCAGTATCTGAAGGTCGTGCTGACGATGCTGCCTAAGGATTTTTCGGAAAGTGCCGATGCCAATCAAAACAGTCTCGGGCAGTTTTCGGATATCGTCTTCGAGGTGGTGGTGCGGAGATTCAGGCAAACGCCGGATTCGTGATCGCGACGGCGTCGAAGCCGTGCAAGCATATATTTTTGAAACAGACAGGGGCAGACCGTCCACGCCGGATACTTCGATGCCGGTGTCAGCGATTGGCCGCTCGAACCGCTGGAAGAACCCGGCCGCAACCCCTATCTATGGAGCAATCCAAAGGAGGTGTGACATGGCTTCTTCCACCGAACGCGCGGTCCTTGCGGGCGGCTGCTTCTGGGGCATGCAGGATCTGATCCGGCGCCTGCCCGGCGTGATCTCGACGCGAGTGGGCTACAGCGGCGGCGATGTACCGAACGCCACCTACCGCAACCACGGCACCCACGCCGAGGCGATCGAGATCAACTTCGATCCGGCCAGGACAAGCTTCCGCACATTGCTCGAATTCTTCTTCCAGATCCACGATCCGACGACAAGGAACCGTCAGGGCAACGATATCGGCGCGAGCTACCGCTCGGCGATTTTCTACACCAGCGATGAACAGAAGCGGATCGCCGAGGACACGATAGCCGACGTCGACGCGTCCGGCCTGTGGCCTGGCAAGGTCGTCACCGAACTCGCCCCGGTCGGGCCTTTCTGGGAAGCAGAGCCCGAGCATCAGGACTATCTCGAGCGCTACCCCAACGGCTACACCTGCCATTTCGCGCGCCCGGGCTGGAAGCTTCCGGTCCGCCAACAGGCGGCCGCGTCATAGTCAGAGGCCAGGCTGTTTCATACAGGCCTTTACGCGCTTTGATCCGCCCGCCGTGCCGGAAGGCATGGCGGGCTTTTTGCGTTCCGGCCTCCGTCCCGGGCGGGCAACCTCAGCCCTTGGCGCGGTGGCCTTCGTGTTCGTGGCTGCCGATCCAGTGGGCGCGGATGCGGTCGCTGGCTTCGAGATAGGCCATGTCGATCAGATAGGTCAGAAGCTTCTCGCCATCGGCCTCCGCCTTCTGGCGAAGTTCTCGCAAGATCCCCTGCGCAAACTGCAGGTTTTCCATTTTGCTAGGCTGGTCCATGGATGCCCCCAAATGTCTGTGCGGTAAGTTTGGCTCACTATGCTTGTACGAACATTGTCACCACGCTCGCGGTGAAGCTGTACTCGGTTGCACTGATGCCCGATCAACGAACCTGTTGGACATTGCGCGGAAATGTCGATATTTTACGCGCCCAATCGGATGGCGACCATGCACGAAGACGAGGGCAGCACTCCTGACAAGTTGCAAGCCATGCTTGACGTGATTGCCAGGAGCGAGCCCTTGAGCGAGAGCGGGCAGGCGGATTTCGGCCGGTTGAGGGCCGACGCCGCCAAGGCCGCCGGCGTGCTGATCGAATTTTACGGCGATGCGGCCCTGGAACGGGCCAAGCTCATCGAGCGCCGATCGCCCCAGTCGCATTTCGCGCGTATGGTCGCGGCTGAAGTCGGCAGGCGCGGCAAGCGAAGCTGATCCGCAAACAATCGGCGAAAGCCGCTTCAAGACGATCTTCGCCTCCCCAGCCTTGCGCCAAGCCGCTGCTCGACCTCTTCCTCGACATTGTCCAGGAGATAGGACATCAGGTCGTGTCCGATCGATCGCGCTAGGTCCTTGGCTTGCCCGACATGGTTGCGGATCTCGCGCAGCGCCCGCTCTTCGCACGCGGCCTCGTTCGTCAAATCGACGAACCAGCCGGGATAGAGCGCTGCCTCGCCCGCCCCGTCAACGCAACATTGGCCGACGGCCAGGATCTTGCGCAATCCCATCTTTTCGGAATGGACCCTATAGACCTCCCTGAAGCCGGCCCTGTGCTCCACGGCCTTGCGGATAGCCAGCCGAACCCTTGAGCGGTCGTCCTTATCGATGCTTTGCATGCATCGTTCAAACGAGGTGCCGTGGGAGAACTCATCGAGTGTCAGACCGAAATAATCTGAAAGATTGGCATCGCCATAGACACGGTCGCGCTTGATGTCCCAGGTCCAGAACCCGTCGATCGGTGGATACCGCATATGCATGTTGCGGCCGTGTTCAGGCGCCGATGTCATGAAAACCGCCCCGTCCGGTTTCAAGATTCGGCAGCACTATGTAGCAAAAAATGAAAGAAACAAAGATGGCCTTTTGTACAAGGCCGGAAGTCATAAGGCTTGCTGCCAATGGCATTTCGGGATGTCATATTTGATATAACCAGAAAGAGGGCAAAGAGAAAATTTCTTGAGCCGAAAGAATTTTCACTTCGGTATTGCAACTGCAGCTTGGTATTCCACATGGTAGGCGCAGCGGGCAAGCAGGCAAAACAATCCCGGGAGGTGTATTTCCGCAAGAAGCATGGCTGAAAATTCTTATATTTTGTAAAACGGATAAAATTCTTTGCGTGCTGCTGTCTGGAACCAGGCCGGCTTACGGCCTCTTCGCCGCATCCCACAACGCTAACGTCTGCCTTGGCCGGCACCGACCGGTGGTTGAAACTTCCAGGAAAGCCCGAGCATATCGGCCCACGGCCGGGCGTTTTTCCGGGCGTGCCGGAGGCACCGGTGGACCGAAGATTATCGTTCTGACTAAAGTCCGCCAAGAACTCAACCTAGGCCGACCTTTGCAGTGGCTCCGGGCCGGCTTCAGCGCCTGCCGCCGAATCATCGGCGATCCGGTCATGCTCAAACTGTTGCGCCGCGGGGAGGGCTTGCAGCCAGGGCTCGCGGCGTCCGATCCACAACTCGTAGCTCGGCATCAGCCCTTCAGTCGGAGCAATGTCCAGGCTGCCGATCGTGACCTCGGCCTCATTATCGCCGACGAAAGGAACGCGGCTTCCGCATGTGGGGCAAAAACTCCGAGCGCCATAGTTGCTGGTGATGCCGGTGGTTTCGAACGCTCTTAGCGGCCATACGGCGTACGCATGGAAGGCCGATCCGCTTGTCTTGCGGCAGTCCTTGCAGTGACAGAGGCCGACCCGGAGCGGCTCGCCAGTGACGCGGAACTGCACGCCGCCACACAGGCAACTGCCGCTGCGCGCGATTTCAGGCATTGCCGTTCCTCCTGCGGTTGTGCACGGAGCCGCGTCTCTCTCGCGCCCGGCAAGTCCCGCTGCTGGCTGCTAAAACCCGCAGGAGGTTGCAATGGTTCCGCGCCGGCGCGCAAGAAGCATCGGTCAGTTGGGAAAGTTGATCGGCTCCTCGCACCGATAGACGCGGCACTCGCCGCCTTTGGTCGGAACCGTCGTCGAGACAGGCACTTCCGGCCAGTCGCACTCATTGCCGAATTGCCGGACGAACCGGTCATAGGTGTCTGGACCCGTGGTCAAGACCACGGCATGGTCGCTTTTGATCAGCGCCTGCGTCTGCGCGCAAGTCATGACGCGCGTATCTGGCCGGGCATAGGCAGCGCTCGCGGCGCACAACATTGTGCCGCCCAACAATATCTTGCCTGCGGTAAGTGCGATCGACGAGGGTCTCATGGGACACCAGGTTTTTGACGTTTCCGGGTGCCGAATATGGATCGCGGCTAGAACACCGCAAGATATTTGAGCAGCGAAATGATGCCGATGATGATGACGATGATCTGCGCGATCTGCCGCGCGCGGGCATCGAGCGGCAGGCGTTGCACGAGGTAGAGCACCAGGATCACCACCAGGAAGGTGATCAATATGCCGATAAGAACCGATGCGCCCATATGCCTGCCTCCGTTTTATCCCAAGGTTGCCCAGATCGGGCTGCCTCAAACGTTGCGGACGGGAGAATGGTTCCACGAAGGTCAAGTGGAACAGGAGACTTGGCGAAGACGTTGTTCAGCATCTTTTGAATATTAAAGGATGGGAACGTGAAAGACGTATTCAGCACCGCTACCATTATCGCCTCGATCGCGATCGCCATCGCGCTTATGTTTTTGGTTCCCATCAAACTTGAGGCCAACCCCGGGCAGCCAATGGTGTCGGCTCACTCGGCCAGTCCTGAATAGCATCGGCCCGGAGGTGAGCGGAACATGCGTGCCGCTTGCGAGTTGACTTGGTCATAACGGCGCTGGGTTCGCGCTTCAGAAAGAGGAAAAGTCCATGGGTCTCGGCACAATTCTTATAATCATTCTTATCCTTGCCCTGCTGGGCGGCTTCAGTGGCTTGGGCGGCGGGCCGTTCTACGGCACGGGCTACTATGGCGGCGGTGGTCTGGGGCTGGTTCTTGTCATTGTCATCATTCTGGTTGTGCTCGGACGGATCTGATAGCCGCCCAGCAATCAAGCCAGCGCATCCCTCAGCTTCGCCGCCAGTTGTTCCAGCGTGAACGGCTTGGCGATGAAGTGCACATCGTGGTCGAGCACGCCATTGTGCACGACCGCGTTGCGGGTGAAGCCGGTCATGAACACCACTTTCAGCGATTGGGAACGCCCGCGTGCCTGTTCGGCCAACTGACGGCCGTTCATGCCCGGCATAACGATATCCGTCAGCATCAGTGCGATGGCCGCATTCTCGGCGAGCTTGCGCAGCGCCTCCTCACCGCTGGCGGCCTCGACGACCGTGTATCCGAGCTCCAGCAGCGTAGCGGCCGTCGAAAAGCGCACGCGGGCGTCATCCTCGACGAGCAGCACGGTTTCGGTGGCCGGGACATCGCTCCTGCCACTTGCTTTTGGCGGCGTTGCCGCCTCTTCCGGGCCTGTGAAACGTGGAAGATAGATCTTGATCGTCGTGCCTTCGCCGGGCTCCGAATAGATTTTGACGTGTCCGCCCGATTGCTTGACGAAGCCGAACACTTGGCTGAGCCCGAGCCCCGTTCCCTTGGTTGCAGGCTTGGTGGTGAAGAACGGCTCGAAAGCCTTGGCCACGATGTCGGGTGACATGCCAGCGCCGGTGTCGGTCACCGCGATCATGACATACTGGCCAGCCTTCACCTCCGGATGCGCCACCGCATAGGCTTCATCGAGATAGCAATTGGCCGTCTCGATGGTGAGCTTGCCCTTTTCGTCCATCGCGTCGCGCGCGTTGACCGCCAGGTTGATGATCGCGTTCTCGACCTGGCTCGGGTCGGCATGCGTTTTCCAGAGTCCGCCCGCCAGCACCGTTTCGATCTCGACCGCATGGCCGAGCGCGCGGCGCAAAAGGTCCGACATGCCGGCGACGAGGCGATTGGCGTCGACGATCTGTGGCGCCAGTGGCTGCTGCCTGGAAAAGGCAAGCAGCCTGGCCGTGAGATTGGCGGCGCGCGCCGCGGCGTCGGCGGCCGCCTCGACGAAGCTCTGCACGTCATGTTCGCCGCGGGCTAGCTTGCGCTGCGCGATGTTCATGGCGCTGGTGATAACGGCCAGCATATTGTTGAAATCATGCGCGATGCCGCCCGTGAGCTGGCCAACCGCTTCCATCTTCTGCACCTGGCGAAGTTGCGACTCCGCCTTTTCACGCGTCTCGATCTCGTTGAGCAGCGCAGCGTTCTTCGCGCTCAAGGCGTCTTGCGCCGTAGCCACCTCGTGGAAGCGGCGGCTGGATTGGCGGATCGTGTAGATGCCGAGCAGGAAGATGCCCAGCAGCGCGGCGAACGAGCCGGCGCGCAACCAGCCTTCGATTTGCTCCATGCGCTCCGCGCGGGAAGCGAGGCTCGCGCCGTCGATGCGCCGGATCGCGTCGATATTGGCGCGGATCTGGTCCATATCCAGCTTGCCTCGGCCGCCGCGCACGATGTCCAGGGCCTTGGCCGTGTTGCCCGTGTCGTAGAGCCTGATCGTCTCCGCGAGTTCGGCCTGCTTGCGGGTAATCGCATCCTTGATGCCGACGGCCTGCTGCGCCCTGTCGCTGCCGGCCGGAAACATCTCGTCGATGCGCCTGAGCAGCGCCGGCAGCGCATCGACCGCATGCTGATATGGCAGCAGGTAATTCTTCTCGCCTGTCAGCAGATAGCCGCGCTGGCCGGTCTCGGCGTCCTGGGCGAGCGATAGCAGGCCCGACAGCAACTGCTGGGCTTCGAACGCTTCGCGGCTGGCGTCGCGATCCGCGATCTGCGCTTCGGCGAGGATGGCGCGTGCGCCAATGATCAGTGCGACAGTGGCAAAGCCGGCAAAGAGCGGAAGCGCTTGCCATCGCAGGGCGCGTCGCAGTCGGACGATCATTGCTTTGTCAGCCCTGAGGAAATCATGAAATTCGCCAAGTCGTAGGCGGCGGCAAAGCGCAAGGCAATAGCCAAGTCCATCAGGCAATGAATGCAGCAAGTTAGCCAGGTCTGGCTACGTCAAACTTTAACGACAGCGCGCTCAGCCGATGCCAAAAGGAGATTCCGCCGCGGCTGCGTTTGGCGGTCGACCGGCACTCCTCCACGGATCTCGTTAGCTCTGGCGTCCGCTGCATTCGAGGCAGACAATGCTGTGTCCAGGACAACTCAGCCGATGCGTGCCTCCTGGGCAGCAATGGCCATTTGAGCTCAGCCAGCGCGCGCAAACGAAAACTTTCTTGGCCCCATGACAACGGGAGCATTCCTGCGGACGCATCAATTCCTCCCGTGGCGGGACGCGATGTTCCGCTTCAACGACCGTATTCATCCGTTTAGTCCCCAACGCCTGGATATCGGTCACATATGTTAATTCACTATTCTTTACATTAGGGTTTATGAACGTGAAAGACATGAAAGCGAGACAAGGCTTTCATGCGCTTGCGCGCTTTCCCTTTGCGCTGGCCTTGTTAAATGTGGTGCCGCCCGATGCGTCGACGGATTCTGGCGGGGGCCGGGCAGGCAACGGGAACCTTCTTGCAATGACTTGGACTGGCGCCGGCGCGCTTTTCATCCTCGTGCTCACCTATGCTGGCGTCGCCGTCGGCCGTATCCCGGGCCTGCGCCTCGACCGCGCCGGCATTGCGCTGCTGGGCGGCGCCGCCATGATCGCCATCGGCGCGATCGGCATCGATGATGCCTACAAGGCCATCAATTTCGACACCATCACGTTGCTGCTCGGCATGATGATCGTCGTGGCGCATCTGAAGGTCTCCGGCGCGTTTCGGGCGCTCGGCGGCTTTGCCATCGAGCATGCCCATGCACCGTTCATGCTTTTGGTGATGGTGACGCTGTTGACCGGCTTGCTCTCGGCCTTCCTGGTCAATGACGCGATCTGCCTGGTGATGGCGCCGATCGTCGTCCACGTCACACGGGTCATCAACCGCAACCCGGTGCCTTACCTCATCGCCACCTGCACGGCCTCGAACTGCGGCAGCGTCGCCACCATCACCGGCAATCCGCAGAACATGGTGATCGGCGCGCTGTCCGGCATTTCCTATCCGGCTTTCACGCTGGCGCTCGCGCCGGTGGCGCTGTTCGGCCTGCTCTGCGTCATCGTCATCGTGCGCATCGTCTACCGCACCGAATTCTCCCGCCCCGCCGAACTCAGCCCAGAAGTCTATCGCGGCCGCATGCTGCCCGGGCAGGTGTTGAAGGCCACCATCGTCTGCGTGTTGCTGGCGCTCGCCTTCTTTGCCGGCGTTCCCGTCGCCAAGGCAGCACTGATTGCCGGCGCCTTCCTGCTGGTCACCCGGGCTATCAAGCCGCGGCGCATCTACCGCGAGATCGACGGGCCCCTGCTCTTCATGTTCGCCGGCCTGTTCGTGGTGGTGGCCGGCGCCGAGCGCACGCTGCTCACGCCCGATATGATCGTTTGGGCGAAGAACATCGGCCTCGACGATGTCTGGCGGCTCTCTGGCTTCACCGCGGTGCTTTCAAACATCATGAGCAATGTGCCGGCGGTGCTGGCGCTCCGGCCCTTCATCCCTGGGTTGGAAAACCCGGAGCGCGCCTGGCTTGTTGTGGCAATGAGCTCGACGCTTGCCGGTAATTTCACGCTGCTCGGCTCGGTCGCCAATCTGATTGTCGCCGAGCAGGCAAAGGCGGCCGGCAAGGAGCTTTCCTTCTCCGCCTTCTTCAAGGTGGGCCTGCCGCTGACGCTGGTGACGCTTCTGGTCGGTACGGCCTGGCTGGCCTGGTCCTGAGGATGCGGTCCCTTCGGACCGCTCTATTCGGTGCGCTGGGAGCGCTACGGTCCGGCTTAGCCTTTGCCCGTCATCCTTGCCCGTATCAGCGTCGCGGCGGCGTGGCCGGCGGCGGCGACGTAGTCGGGGTTGTGATGGATCAGCATGCTGGAAAAGGCGCCGTCCATCAGAAGCACGATCTCGCGCGCCAGCATTTTCGCCTCGGCGACATCGTAGCTTGAAAGCGCGCTTGCCAGCCATTTTTCGAAATTGGTCTTGTGGCGCGCTCCAGCCTTCACCGCCGGATGCCCCGGCGTCGCGGCCAACTCTGCCGCCGTGCGCAGGAAGCCGCAGCCCTTCCATTTGGGGTGGCGCGCCACCCGCGCCAGGTTGGTGAAGATTGCTTCCACCTTTTTATCCGCGCCGCCCTCCGCCGCCTCGAACCAGCCGGCCATCTGCTCGAGATTGGGCTGGTCGCGGCCGTCGAGATAGGCCGCGATCAGGTCGTCCTTGCTCTTGAAGTGATAGTAGAGCGTGCGCTTGGTGAGCCCCGCTTTTTCGGCCACCGCATCGACACTGACGCGGCCGATGCCTTCGGCATAGAACAGCTTGGTCGCCGCATCGACGAGGCGCTTTCGGGTGGGATTGGCCTTTTCGCTCATGTTCGTAGTATACCGACTAGTGAATATACAAGCAATCGAAAGCCTGCTCCTATCCCGCCGGAAAGGAAAAGTCATGACCGACCTTGTGCTGAGCGAGACGCGCGACGACGTCGTCATCCTCACCCTCAACCGTCCCGACAAGCTGAACGCGCTGAATTACGCGCTGATCGACCGGCTGCTTTCGCTTCTCGACCTGATTGAGACGGACGATAGCGTGCGCGCCGTGATCCTCACTGGGTCAGGGGAGCGCGCCTTCTCCGCCGGCGCCGATATCCACGAATTCTCGTTGAGCGTGGCCGAAGGCGCCGATGTCGCGCTGCGCGATTTCGTGGCACGTGGCCAGCGCCTGACGGCCCGGCTGGAAGCCTTCCGCAAGCCGGTGATCGCCGCCGTCAACGGCCTCGCCTTTGGCGGCGGCTGCGAAGTCACCGAGGCGGTGCCGCTGGCGATCGCCAGCGATCGCGCGCTGTTTGCAAAGCCCGAGATAAAACTCGCCATGCCGCCGACATTCGGCGGCACGCAGCGCCTGCCGAGACTGGCCGGCCGCAAGCGCGCGCTGGAACTGCTGCTCACCGGGGATGCGTTCTCGCCCGCCCGGGCGCTGGAGCTCGGCCTCGTCAACCAGGTCGTGCCGCACGGTCAGCTGATGCCGGCCGCGCTCGACCTCGCGCGGCGTATCGTCAGCCATTCGCAGGCGGCGGTGGCGAGCATCCTCACCGCTGTCGCGCGCGGCCTCAACCAGAGCATCGCCGAAGGCCTGCTCGTCGAGGCAGAGCAATTCGCGCGCATGGCTCCCACGGCCGATCTGCGCGAAGGCCTGAGTGCCTGGATGGAGCGACGCAAGCCGATCTATGATCGCACATGGATGCATATCACCCGGCCGGCCGGGACAAGACGAGCGGCGCGGTAGCGCGATCGAACGGCGAGCGGGGGCATGCCAGGTGATTGGTCCAGCACTATGCCACCGCTTTAAGCTGCGCCGGCGCCTGTACGCGCGCGGCTGCCGCCAGCATGTCGGTCTGGGTGATCAGGCCGAGTATACGCCGCTCGCTATCGACGATCACCACGGCATGGCTGCGCCCGTCGGTCAGCACAGGCAGCAGGCTCATCGCCGGCGTGTCGGGTAAGGCGGTGCCGGCCTTCGACATCACCCCTTTCACCGTATCGGTCGCTCGCGTCAGCTCGCGCAGGCCTACCGCACCGGTGAGCCTGCCGTCCGTGTCGACCACCGGCAGAGTGCGAATGTTGTGATCGATCAGCTGTTTGCGTGCTTCGTCGGCCAAGGCGGTTTCCGGCACCGAGATCACATCGCGGGACATGATATCTTTGCACAGCAGCGTGCGCTGCGAGCGCACCATCGCCTGCAACTCGACCTGACGCAGCAGGCGCTCCAGGTCGTCGCGGTCGATGTCGAAAGTCTCGTCCAGCGCGGACAGCGCCGCATCGACGTCCTCGGGCCGGAAACCGACACGCTCGGCCGGCGGCCGGTCGGCGGTGCCGTGGCCGCCCGCGGGTTGATGCACGTGTGGATAGCTGCGTCGTGACAGCTTGTGGAACAGAAAACCGAGCGTCACCAATATGATTGAGTTCAGCGCCACCGGCACAAAAGGAAACAGGAAGCCGGCGGCGGCAACGGCCGGCCCCCCGAGTACGCCGGTAAGCGCTGCTGCGCCGCCCGGCGGATGCAATGAGCGCGAGAATGACATGGCGGCGATTGCCAGCGCCACCGCAAGGCCAGAGGCGATCACCGTGTCGTGCACAAAATGCGCCACCGTCACGCCGACCAGCGCCGAGATCGTGTTGCCGCCGATGATCGACCAGGGCTGCGCCAACGGGCTCGAGGGAACGGCAAAGAGCAACACCGCCGAAGCGCCCATCGGCGCCACCAGCATTGCTACATCCGCGCCCTTGCCCATCGCAAGCCCGCTGATCACGCCGGTCAGCGCGATGCCGATCACGGCACCGATGCAGGCGATCAGCCGTTCACGCAGCGTGGCGCCGGCTAGGATCGGAACAAAGAGGCGGAACGCCATGGCAGGTCCTGGATCGATTTGGGGTGGAATTGCGTTGCTCGCAATGCCGTTGAAACCACGGATTTGGAAGCCAAACCAATCCGTATATTCGCAGCCTGGGAGAATATTATTGCGCCGCCAGCTGAGTAGGACATGCCGCCAGCGGCCTCGGCTTTCTCAATCGCGCCAAGGCGTTACGGCCGTTTGCGGAATCGGCCCTGCAATCGCCGGCCACGCTACCTCTGCTTTGGCTTGCTGTTGAATCCCAGCGCGCCGAGCACCTTCACCGCACCACTCCTGCCCCTTCGAAATCGCCAGAGGCTAGCTGCGCACCCGTGGCGAACTCATAGGCGGTGCCGAGGATCGCCTTTGGTGGATAAAGACGGTCTTCCCAGGCCAATTCATAGGTCGTGGTCGGCGCAAAGCCGTGCTCGGCGAAAAAACCGGTCAGGCCCCAGCCGGTCGTAGTCCTCTATCGCGCGCAAGATATGCGCGCGCGTCACGCGATCCCAGGCAATCATTGCATTGTCCTCCTTCAGACAGACTTCACCTCACCGCCGTCCATGCGCAGCGTCGAGCCGGTCATCCAGCGTGCCGCCGGCGAGACGAGGAAGGCCATCAGTTCGGCGATCTCCTCGGGGTCTCCATATCGGGCGATGCCGGCTTCTTTCGGAAAATTCGCCGCCGCATTCTCGACGCTCATCTTGTGCAGCGGTGCCCAGTGCTCGAGATAGGAGCGTCGCCGGCCGGTCCCGCCTGCACGTTGCTTTTCGCCGACCATACGCGCGGTCACAGACGCCGCTGGTGCAGCATGGCCGCCTGTGGCAACCGGGCAAAGCAGGCCGCGCACCGGCACAGGCACAAGGATCATGACCACAACTAAATCGAGCGAGGCGCGGCGCGCCTCGCTCGATTGGTAGGTCGGATCAAGGGGCTACCTCGATACGGCCCTTCATGTTGGGATGGAAGCGGCAGAAATAGTCGACCGCTCCCGCCGCCTTCAGCGTGACCTTGCCCTTCGACTTTGCCGGGATCATCACATCCCAGCCGCCTTTGACCGTGGCGGTGTGGGCGAGAATATCGTTGTTCGTCCACTCGATCGTATCGCCGACCTTGGCCTGAATGCTTGCCGGCGAGAAGACCAGCTTGTCGATCGTCACCTCGATCGTGGTCGAAAGCGCCGGCGAAGCGATGAGCGTCAGCGCCATGGCAAGAAGCAGCGGCCTCATTTCAGCATGCCGGCGACATGTTCGGCATGCTGCTCATGTCCCTGGAAGATCTTGAGACCAGTCTCCAGCAGGCTCTTCAGTTCGGCATTGCTGGCCGATGGGATTAGTAGGGTTTCGAGCGCGCCGTTGACCTGCTTGTGATAGGCGACTTCGTTGTCGATGTAGGCCTTGTCGAAGGCAGCCCCTTTCAACTTCGCCAGTTTGGCGCGTTCTTCCTCCGCCGCCTTGGCCAGCGCCTTGCTGGTGTCATTGTCCTCGGGCGTGACTTTCAGCTTCTTCACCAGGTCGAGCGCCTGCTTGTTCACCGCTTCATGGTCGCGCGCCATGTCCTTGGCGAAGTCGACGACCGCCTTGTTCTTGGACTTCTTGATGGCCAGCTTGGCCGCTTCGATGTCGATCGCGTCGGCCGTATAGGCGATGTGGGCGATCTGCGGGTCGGTGGGCTTTTCGGCGGCTAGCGCCAGCGGCGCGGTGCTGACGAAGAAAAGGGCTGCGAGGGCGGCGGTCGGTCGCATGAACATGATATCTCCTTCGCCCGGCGCGCATGGCCCTGGGCTCATCTGGTGTTGACTGCCATTGGATGCGGGCGAGAACGAAATGTTCCGGGGAAAAGACCGAAATCAGTGCTCGAATCCGAGCCCTGTCATCACCGCCTGCGTCAGCCGATCGCAGCGCCGGCCGGCGAAGGGGAAGGCGTCGAGCAGCACCGGGCCGATCTCGTCATCGAGCGCCTTGCGCACCAGGGCACGCGCCCGGTGCAGCCTCGTCTTCACCGTTTCCTGCCGGATACCCAAAAGCTCGGCGGTTTCCTCGATGCTCAGGCCCTCGATGACACGGGCTACGAAGACGGTGCGATAGACATCGGGAAGGCTGTCGGTCGCCCGTTCGACAAGTCCCAGAATCTGCCGCTGCGCCATCGTCCGCTCCGGATCGTCACCTGGATTCAAGTCGTTTTGGTTCAAGGGAAACCGGATGATCTGCGCCTCCGGGTTTTCGGGCATCGCTACGACGCGCTTGCGCTTGCGCAGCCGGCCGAGCGCTTCGTTGATGACGATGCGTGACAGCCAGGTGGAAAGCGAAGCCTCGCCGCGAAAGGCACCGAGATTGGCGAAGGCGCGCATATAGGCCTCCTGCACGACGTCTTCGGCCTCGGCGTCGTTGCGCACGACGCCGCGCGCGATGCGGTAGAGCCGCTGGTTGTGCGTCTTGATGATAGTGCGGAACGCACCCGGATCGCGCGCAAGCGCCCGTCTGACCAATGCCATGTCGCCGGCCCTGGCCGCACCGATTTCGGCGGCTTCAATAGCAGGCTGTCTCATCTCGCCCCGATCTCCCGGCAACGTTACATCCGCGATTGGATGCGCCTGCCGACAAAAGGTTCCCGAGTAGCATCGGCAATGCTACTTCTTCGACCGAGGCTTGTCTGCCGGTCGGAATCTTGCGCCGATCAGCCTGTCACCCGGCCGCGGCTGCCGCTGCCAGCCCGCGCAGAATATCGGCCTTGAGGTCCTCGACATCTTCCAGCCCGACCTGCAGCCGGATCAGCGAGCCGGCATACGAACCCCTGGCAAGTATGCGGTCGCCGAGGAAGACCGGAACGGCGAGGCTCTCATAGCCGCCCCAGGAATAGCCGAGACCGAAGATCTTGAGCGCATCGAGGAAGGCATGCTGCGCCTTCTGCCCGCCGCCGTTGAGCACGATCGAGAAAATGCCGCTGGAGCCGCAGAAATCGCGCTTCCAGAGCGCATGGTCGGGATGGCTTTCCAGAGCCGGGTGCAGCACCTGCGCGACGCCGGGCTGCTCTTCCAGCCAGCCCGCGATCTCGAGCGCGCTCTTGCGGTGATGCTCGAGCCGCACTCCCATCGTGCGCAAGCCGCGCAGCACCTGGTAAATGTCGTCGGGTCCCGAACAGCAGCCGAGCGTGCAGAAGCCATCATAAAGCTGCTTCCAATGGGTCTCGTTGGCCGACACCGTGCCGAGCAGCACGTCGGAATGACCGGCCGGATATTTCGTCGCCGCATGGATCGAGATGTCGACGCCATGGTCGAGCGGCTTGAAATAGAGCGGCGTCGCCCAGGTGTTGTCCATCATCACGATAGCGCCGGCAGCATGCGCAGCCTTGGCGATAGCCGGGATGTCCTGCACCTCGTAGGTGTTCGATCCCGGCGATTCGGTGAACACCACCTTTGTGTTTGGTTTGATCAGCGATACGATGCCGGCGCCGATGCGCGGCTCGTAATATTCGACCTCGACGCCGAGCCGCTTCAGCATCGTATCAGCGAAGTGGCGCGTCGGGTGGTAGACGCTGTCGACGATCAACAGGTGGTCGCCGGCGGCAAGGAAGGTGAGTAGCGGTATCGTCACCGCCGCCAGCCCGGAAGGCACCGCGATCGTGCCGGCCGAGCCTTCCAGCGCATCGACGGCGAGCGTCAGCGCGTCCATCGTTGGCGTGCCGCGCGTGCCGTAAGTGTATTTCTGGCTGCGCCCGGCCATCGAAGCGGCGTCGGGATAGAGCACTGTCGAGGCATGCACGATCGGCGGGTTGACGAAGCCGAAATAGTCGTGCGGGTTGTTGCCCGAATGGGCAAGCAGCGTGTTGATGCCCATTTCGATGCCGTCTCTAGCCATGGTTCGTCGCCTGTCGAATGATGTCAGCGGACCAGCCATAAAGCGGCGGCAATGCCGGCGCAACCGCGCCGAGCCCGCCAAAAGCCGATCTTCCGCTGGGCCAATGCAAAGGCGCGCAAGCCCAGTAAAGCACCGCTATTGCCGCTGCGGATTCTGGCGCCGGACCACCGATTCGCGGCGGCGCAACTTGGCTGATTTGTTCGCATCGCCTGCCGGTTTCATGTGCTCTTGTCCGCAATTCAGGCATTTGCGGCAATTGCTTTTCAAACCTCTCTGGAATCGGTCATTTCCCTTGACCTCACAGGAATAATCGCCTTCGATGCGTTTCGTGAATGGGAGGCAGCGCATCGGCAACCGATGCGGGTCCGGGAGTGGGCCTTGAAGTGGGAGCTGCGTTCACAAACGAAAAAAGATCAAGCGTCGCCTGGCGATAGGGGCGCCTGTAACAGAAAAGGGTCTGTGGGTCATGAAACACATTGCAATCGGCATTCTTGGCGCCGCCGCGCTCGGGTTCATGGCGTCCGCCGCTTCGGCCGGCACGCTCGATACCGTGAAGCAGAAGGGCTTTATCCAGTGCGGCGTCTCGACCGGCCTCGCCGGCTTCTCGGCGCCGGACGACAAGGGTGACTGGAAGGGCATCGACGCGGACTTCTGTCGCGCCGTTGCGGCCGCTGTCTTCGGTGACGGCTCCAAGGTCAAGTTCACGCCGCTCAGCGCCAAGGAGCGTTTCACCGCCCTGCAGTCAGGCGAGATCGACATCCTGTCGCGCAACACCACCTGGACCAGCAACCGCGACAGCGCGCTCGGCCTCGATTTTGTCGGCATCACCTACTATGACGGTCAGGGCTTCATGATCAACGCCAAGAAACTGCCCGGCGTGAACTCCGCGCTGCAGCTTTCGGGCGCCGCCGTCTGCGTGCAGAGCGGCACCACGACCGAGCTCAACCTCGCCGACTACTTCAAGAAGAACAAGATGGAGTACAACCCCGTCGTGTTCGAGAAGCTCGAAGAGGTCAACGCCGCCTATGACGCCGGCCGCTGCGATGCTTACACCACCGATCAGTCCGGCCTCTATGGCATCCGTCTGACGCTCTCCTCGCCGGCCGACCATGTCGTGCTGCCCGAGATCATTTCCAAGGAGCCGCTCGGCCCGGCCGTGCGCCAGGGCGACGACCAGTGGGCGCATATCGCGCGCTGGACCTATTTCGCGCTGCTCAACGCCGAGGAAGCCGGCATCACGCAGGCCAATGTCGACGAGATGAAGACGTCGACCGATCCGAACATCCAGCGCCTTCTCGGCACTGAACCCGACGGCAAGTACGGTGCCGATCTCGGCCTCTCCAACGACTTCGTTGTCAACATCGTCAAGGCGGTCGGCAATTACGGCGAAATGTTCGAGCGCAATGTCGGCTCGGGCAGCCCTCTCAAGATCGCGCGCGGCATCAACGCGCTGTGGACCAAGGGCGGCCTGCAATACGGTCCGCCGATCCGCTGATTGAAACGTGATCCGGGAGGCAGGTCGTCTGCCTCCCGGTTTCTCTTTCCAGGGGACGGTCCATGGCTTCGCAGGAAATTCTTCGCGGGGAGCCGAGTCGCGGCTCCTTCATCAATGACCCGAGAATACGCAGCCTGTTCTTTCAGACGCTGGTCGTGATCCTCCTCTTTGGCTCGATCTGGTGGATCGTCAACAACGTCATCGAGAACCTTCAGCGCCTGCACATCGCTTCAGGCTTCCAATTCCTCAGAAGCAGGGCCGGCTTCGACATTTCCGACACGCCGATCGCTTATACGTCTGACTCGACCTATTTCCGCGCGCTGGTCGTCGGTTTGCTCAACACGATCATCGTTGCCGTCGCCGGCATCGTGCTTGCGACCATCGTGGGCTTCGCCATCGGCATCGGCCGCCTGTCGCAGAACTGGCTGATCCGCAAGATCTGCACCGTCTATGTCGAGATATTCCGCAACGTCCCGCCGCTGCTGGTCATCTTCTTCTGGTATTCCGGCGTGCTGGCCGTGCTGCCGCCGCCACGCGAGAGCATCCACCTGCCTTTCGGCTCCTTCCTCAACCAGCGCGGCTTCTATTTTCCGCGCGCCGTTTGGGGGGATGGCTCCTGGCTGATCGGCGTCGCACTGCTGCTCGCCATTGCAATGGCCTGGTTCGTCGCCCACAGGGCGCGACAGCGGCAGAAGGCGACCGGTCAGCAATTTCCGGTCTTCTGGACATCGGTCACGCTTATCGTCGGCCTGCCGGTGCTGGCCTACCTGCTTAGCGGCATGCCGCTCACCTTCGATTTTCCGAAGCAGTCGACCTTCAACCTGACCGGTGGCTTCTGGGTCAAGCCGGAATTCCTGTCGCTGTTGCTGGCGCTCTCCTTCTACACGGCGGCCTTCATCGCCGAGATCGTGCGCGCCGGCATCAGGGGCGTCAGCAAAGGCCAGAGCGAAGCAGCGGCGGCACTCGGCCTCCGCTCCGGTCCGATCCTGCGGCTTGTGGTCATCCCGCAGGCAATGCGCATCGTCATCCCGCCGCTCACCAGCCAGTATCTCAACCTGACCAAGAACTCCTCGCTGGCGATCGCCATCGGCTATCCGGACCTTACCGCCACCGCCGGCACGGTCCTCAACCAGACCGGCCAGGCTGTGGAGGGCGTGTTCATCATGATGATCGCCTATCTGGTGCTGAGCCTGGTGACGTCCTTTGTCATGAACATCGTCAACGCCAGAATGGCGCTGGTGGAGAGGTAGGGCCATGCAGGAACACGACATGTCCTGGGTGCGCACCGAGATGGCGCTTGCGCAGCCGGCCCCGCCTACCGAACGCGGCGCCTATGCCTGGGTGCGCAAGAACCTGGTCGGTTCGGTCGGCGACACCGTCCTCACAATTCTCGGCATCGCCATTGTGCTGTGGATCCTGCCGCAGGTCATCAGCTGGGCTTTCCTCAATGCCCAGTGGACCGGGCCGGACCGCACCGTCTGCACCACCGTCACACAAGGCGGCATCCAACCCGACGGTTGGACCGGCGCCTGCTGGGCCTTCGTCAACGCCAAGTTCGGCCAGTTCATGTTCGGCACCTATCCGATCGAGGAGCGCTGGCGGCCGATCCTGGTCGCCATCCTGTTCGTGGTGCTGTTGGTGCCGATGCTGATCCCGCGCGTGCCGGGCAAAAGACTGAACGCGATCCTGCTTTTCGCAGGATTGCCGGTCGTCGCCTTCTTCCTGCTGCTCGGCGGTGTGTTCGGCCTGCCGGCTGTCGAGACTGCGCGCTGGGGTGGGTTGCTGGTCACGCTCAGCCTTTCTTTTGTCGGCATTGCGGTGTCGTTGCCGCTCGGTGTGATCCTGGCGCTCGGCCGGCGCTCGAAGATGCCGATCATCAAGGTGCTTAGTGTCATATTTATCGAGACGGTGCGTGGCATCCCGTTGATCGTGGTGCTGTTCTTCGCCAGCGTCATGCTGCCGCTGTTCCTGCCCGTGGGCGTTACCTTCGACAAATATCTGCGTGCGTTGATCGGCGTGTCGCTGTTTGCCGCCGCCTATATGGCCGAAGTGATTCGTGGTGGCCTGCAGGCGATCCCGAAGGGCCAGTATGAGGGCGCCGACTCGCTCGGCCTCGGCTACTGGCAGAAAATGGGCCTGATCGTGCTGCCGCAGGCGCTGAAGCTGGTCATCCCCGGCATCGTCAACACCTTCATCGGCATGTTCAAGGACACCAGCCTGGTGCTGATCATCTCGATGTTCGACCTGCTCGGCGTGGTGAAGCAGAATTTCGCCGATGCCAACTGGGCGACGCCGCAGACCGCGAAGTCCGGCCTGATCTTTGCCGCCTTCGTATTCTGGCTGTTCTGCTTCGGCATGTCGCGCTATTCAATGTACACCGAACGCCGGCTCGACACCGGCTATAAACGATAAAAAGGGAACAGGTTATGGCCACCGAAAACGCCGTCAGCGCGGAAGAAATCAAGGTCAACGCCGCCAAGATGCACATCTCCACTACCGATGTCGCCATCGACATCGTCGGCATGCACAAATGGTATGGCGAGTTCCATGTGCTGAAGGATATCAACCTCAAGGTGATGCGCGGCGAGCGCATCGTCATCTGCGGTCCGTCCGGTTCCGGCAAGTCGACCATGATCCGCTGCATAAATCGGCTGGAGGAGCACCAGAAGGGCAAGATCATTGTCGACGGCAAGGAACTCACCAACGATCTGAAGAAGATCGACGAAGTGCGCCGGGAGGTCGGCATGGTGTTCCAGCATTTCAACCTGTTCCCGCATCTCACCATCCTCGAGAACTGCACGCTGGCGCCGATCTGGGTGCGCAAGATGCCGAAGAAGCAGGCCGAGGAGATCGCCATGCATTTCCTCAAGCGCGTCAAGATCCCGGAGCAGGCCAACAAATATCCGGGCCAGCTCTCGGGCGGTCAGCAGCAGCGCGTGGCGATCGCGCGCTCGCTGTGCATGAACCCGCGCATCATGCTCTTCGACGAGCCGACCTCGGCGCTCGATCCGGAGATGATCAAGGAAGTGCTGGAGACGATGGTGGGGCTGGCGGAAGAAGGCATGACCATGCTGTGCGTCACCCACGAGATGGGCTTTGCCCGCAAGGTCGCCAATCGCGTGATCTTCATGGATCAGGGCCAGATCGTCGAGCAGAACACGCCGGCCGAGTTCTTCGACCATCCGCGCCATGAGCGCACGAAGCTCTTCCTCAGCCAGATCCTGCACTGAGGCGGAGCCCGGTAACAGGTTGCTCGGAGGTTGCTCGAACCACCCCTCGGCTTCGTCATTCTAGGGCGAAGCAAGGAGCGAAGCGACGCGGCGCGGACCCTAGAATCCATGCTGTGACATCGAGGTGTTGCTGCGGTTCAGAATTCTGCACCGTCGCGCCCTAAGGCAGAGGTCACGGCATGGATCCTCGGGTCAAGCCCGAGGATGACGAAGTCACGAACGGGTTCGGCCAATCTCGAGAGCTGCGACAAATGTGGCCGGCTTACCGCGCCTGATGCGAAAATTCCTGCGATATCTGGCAATGTTCGTCGTAGCGGTGGTGCTTGCCGCCGCGCTCGGCACGCTGGTGCCGCGCCCGCTCTGGCCAGCCGCCGCCCGAGGCGAGGGGACGCGGCACATATTGGTGCTGAGGAACCCGATCCACACCGACATCGCCGTGCCCCTCGATGATGGCGTGCGCCGGCGCTTTGCCTTCCTCGCCGACGCCGGTCTGCCGATCGAGGCGCCAGGGGCGCGCTACATCGTCTTCGGCTGGGGCGGCCGCGCCTTCTATCTGGAGACCCCGACATGGTCGCAGCTGAAGGCCGCGCCGGTGTTGAAAGCGCTCACCATCGACGCTTCGGTGATGCATGTCGATGTCGCCGGCGCGATCAAGGAGCAGCATCCCGCCGTCGCCGGCTTCGACATCGACGAAGCGCATTTTGCGGCGCTGCTCGACCATATCGCGGCGAGTTTTCGGCAGGGGCCCGGTGGCCCGATGGCGATCGAGAATGCTGGGTACTCAACCTACGACCGCTTCTACGAAGCCAACGGCCATTTCAACGCCCTGGTCGGCTGCAACACCTGGACGGCGGCTGCGCTGCGCACCGCCGGCCTGCGCACGGGATGGTGGAACCCGCTGCCGGTGACGCTGTGGTGGTCGTTGCGGTTGTATGATTAATGCATGTCGCGCAAAAGTGTGCAGCGGTTTTGCGATAACGACATGCATGAAAACAAAGGCTAAAGCGCGTCGCCTGAATCCGCTTCAGCGCGACGCGCTTTAGTAGCAATTGGCGAGCGCCTCGTTCCTTCGCCCCGCCTATCCGGTCGTCTGCCGCTCTACCGCCTGACCACCTTCCGCTCCTCCCAGCCATAGAGCCAGTCCAAGTCCGCGGCGAGCTTCTCCGCCGGCCGCGTCGCCAGCACCAAGTTGCGGACGATCGCCATCGGTCCCCTGGCATGCCAGGCCAAGCGATTGAGCGCGCCGCGTTTCAGCACTTTTTCGACGCGCGGCCGTCTGAGATTCTCCCAAACCGTCAGGCTCTGCCTTGGATCGCCCGGAAAATCGGCGACCAGATTGGCGAGCATCGAGGCGTCCTCGATCCCCATCGCCGCGCCTTGGGCCGCGAACGGCGTCATGGCATGCGCGGCGTCGCCGATCAGCGCGATGCCGTCCGGCGTTGCCCAGCGGCGCTGCTCGACCGTGTGAATGGGGAACGCCGTCCAGGGGCCGGCGAGTGCCACCAGCCTCGACAGTGCCGCCGCCGTGCCTTGGATGGCGCCTGAGAGGATCGCAGGGTCCGCATGGCCGGACCAGCCTTCGGCGATGCGCTCGCCCTTGGTGAAGGCCGCAAGGTTGAAGGCGCGGCCCTTGCTCACCGGATAGGCGACCATGTGGAAGCCGGGATGCAGGAAGGTGGTGATGCAGTTTGCGGCGCCGATTTGCGCAAAGGCCTGGCCGGCGGCACTTTCCGCAGGGACCGTCGCGCGCCAGGCGAGCTCACCCGAAAAGCGGCTCGCCGCAAAGCCGGCCGTCCTGGCAAGCCCCGCGCGAAGCGAAGACCAAACACCGTCCGCTCCGATCAGCAGGCCGCCCGTGACACTCGTCGCTTTGCCGTCGATCTCGACCGTCGCGGTCACGCTTTGCGGGTCGAGGGCGATACCGGTCACGCGCGCCCCGGTGACAAGCTCTATATCTGGCCGGTCCGCCGCCGTGGCCATCAGCGCTGCCTGCAGGTCGGCGCGGTGCGCCACCAGGTAGGGCGCGCCCCAGCGTTTTTCTCCGGCTTCCCCGAGCGGCACACGCGCCAGCTCGCGCAGGCTTCCCGCGTCCTTCAGCACCACCGCTTGCGGCCGGATCGCGTTGGGCAGCAGGCGGTCGAGCACGCCGAGCCGGCGCAGGATGCGGGTCGCGTTGGGGGAAAGCTGGAGGCCGGCGCCGGCCGCTTCGAGTTGCTTTGCCTGCTCGAACAATTTTACCGGGAAGCCGCGCTCGGCAAAGGCAAGCGCCGCCGTCAGCCCGGCGATGCCAGCCCCGGCGATGACGATTTGCCGGGACCGTGTTTCAGCCATGATCTAGCAGTCGTTCGTGATCTGCAGGGTCAGGCGGCCTGGTCGACATAGAGGCAGCCGGCCGGCTGCGTTTCCGTCGCCTTCAGCGACGCTGAATAGCGGTAGAGCGTCGAACAGTAGGGGCAGACCTTCTCATTGTCGTCGCCCATGTCGAGGAACACATGCGGATGGTCGAAAGGCGGATTGGCGCCGGTGCACATGAATTCCTTGACGCCGATCTCGATGACCGGGTGGCCCGCGTCGTTCTGGAAATGGGGAATGCTGCCGCCTGCCATCGTCGTCTCCAATTGGGTTCGGCCAGTGGGTGTGACCAGTCTGCATCTGGAGCATAACAGGTCCGTTTGCAAGATCGATGAAATCAAACTGTCGCAAAAGGCTGGCAGAGGATAAGTTGAGCCGGTTAAGCGCATGGGGCCGGTGTCGGAGCGATTCCGTGATGATCATGCGTCACAAAGACATGCTAGAGCGTCGTTGAACGGCAATATGCGGCGCCTCCTAGGGACGGCTGCGGGCAAGAGCGGGAAACCATGAACGAACTGAAGCCTGTGCAGAGCGAGTTCATCACCGTCGAAGCGGCAAGCCCGGACGGGGGCAATCCCGACCGTTTCGTCAACCGCGAGTTCTCCTGGCTGCAATTCAACCGCCGCGTGCTGGAGGAATCGCTGAACGAGCATCACCCGCTGCTCGAGCGCGTCCGCTTCCTGTCGATCTCGGCAGCCAATCTCGACGAATTCTTTATGGTCCGCGTCGCCGGCCTTGCCGGCCAGGTGCGCGAGGGCATCGCGCTGAAAAGCCCGGACGGCCGCACGCCCGAGCAGCAGCTCGAGCAATTGTTGCGCGAGGTCGAGCGCCTGCAGGAGGACCAGCAGAAGAGCCTCTCGGCGCTGATGGTCCTGCTCAACAAGGAAGGCATCGAAAGCATCACCCGCGATGCGCTGACCAAGGACGAGAAGGCCTGGCTGGAAGAGCATTTCCAGGAGCAGGTTTTCCCGGTGCTGACGCCGCTGTCGATCGACCCGGCGCATCCGTTTCCGTTCATTCCCAATCTCGGTTTTTCCATCGCCCTGCAGTTGCGCCATCGCAAGAATGGCGAGGAGATGAGCGCGCTGCTGCGCCTGCCGGTGGCGCTCAAGCGTTTCATCCGCCTCCCCGACCGCAAGAACCATGTCCGCTTCATTCCGCTGGAGGAAGTGGTCGGTATCTATATCGGCAAGCTTTTCCCCGGCTACGAGGTCAAGGGCTCCGGCACGTTCCGCATCATCCGCGACAGCGACATCGAGGTCGAGGAAGAGTCGGAAGACCTGGTGCGCCTGTTCGAAACGGCACTGAAGCGACGCCGCCGCGGCTCGGTGATCCGCATCGAGTTCGACACGCTGATGCCGGCCGCGTTGCGGGACTTCGTCGCCGGCGAGCTCGGCGTCTCGTCGAGCCGCATCAGCGTGCTCACCGGTCCGCTGGCGCTCAACCAGATCTCCGAGATCGTCGCCATTCCGCGCGACGACCTCAAATTCACGCCCTACAATCCGCGCTTTCCCGAGCGCATCCGCGAGCATGGCGGCGACTGCTTCGCCGCCATCCGCGAGAAGGACATCGTCGTCCATCATCCATACGAGTCCTTCGACGTGGTGGTGCAGTTCCTGCGCCAGGCCGCCGCCGACCCGGAAGTGGTGGCGATCAAGCAGACGCTCTACCGCACCTCCAACGACAGCCCGATCGTGCGCGCGCTGATCGACGCCGCCGAGGCCGGCAAGTCGGTCACGGCACTTGTCGAGCTCAAGGCGCGCTTCGACGAGGAAGCCAACATCCGCTGGGCGCGCGACCTCGAACGCGCCGGCGTGCAGGTCGTGTTCGGCTTCCTGGAGCTGAAGACCCACGCCAAGATGTCTTTGATCGTGCGCCGCGAGGATGGCCGGCTGCGCAACTACGTGCATCTCGGCACCGGCAACTACCACCCGGTTACCGCCCGCATCTACACCGACCTGTCCTTCTTCACCACCGACCCGACGATCGCGCGCGATGTCGCGCAGCTTTTCAATTTCATCACCGGCTATGCCGAGCCGGCGGAGGAAATGCGCATTGCCGTGTCGCCCTTCACGCTGCGCAACCGCATCCTGAAACACATCTCGGACGAGATCGTCCATGCCCGCGAAGGCCGACCAGCGCGCATTTGGATGAAGATGAACGCGCTGGTCGATCCGACCATCATCGACGCGCTTTACGACGCCAGCCGCGCCGGCGTCGAGGTCGACCTCGTCGTGCGCGGCATCTGTTGTCTGCGGCCGCAGGTGCCGGGTCTTTCCGAGAATATCAGGGTGAAATCGATCGTCGGCCGCTTCCTCGAGCACAGTCGCATCTTCTGCTTCGGCAACGGCCACGGCCTGCCGTCGGACGAGGCGGTCGTCTACATCTCGTCGGCCGACATGATGCCGCGCAATCTCGACCGCCGCGTCGAGACCCTGGTGCCGATCACCAATCCAACTGTGCATGAACAGGTGCTTGGCCAGATCATGCTGGGCAACATCATGGACAACCAGCAAAGTTTCGACGTATTGGCTGACGGCACCTCCCGGCGCGTTGTGCTGGAGGAAGGCGAAGAACCGTTCAACGCGCAGGAATATTTCATGACCAATCCGAGCCTCTCCGGACGGGGCGACGCGCTGAAATCGCATGCGCCCAAGCGCATCGCCCAGTTCAAGCGCCGCAAGAAGAACGGCGCCGCGTGATTGCAGTTTCCCAGGGCCGGCTTCAGGACCGGCGCCCGCTGTCGATCATCGACATCGGATCGAACTCGATCCGCCTCGTCGTCTATGAGGGGCTGGCACGCTCGCCCACGCTTCTGTTCAACGAAAAGATGCTGGCCGGCCTCGGCCGCGGCATCGTTTCGACGGGCAAGCTCGACCCCGAGGCGGTGACGCGGTCGATGGAGGAATTCCGCCGTTTTCGCGCGCTTTCCGATCAAGCCGGCGCCGAGCATATGTATGTGCTGGCCACCGCGGCGGCGCGCGAGGCAGGCAACGGCCCCGATTTCATCCACCGCGCCGAGGACGTTCTGAAAACCGAGATCCGCGTGCTCACCGGTCGTCAGGAAGCCTATTATTCGGCGCTCGGCGTCATTTCCGGCTTCCATCCGGCCAACGGCATCGCCGGCGACCTTGGCGGCGGCAGCCTCGAACTGATCGACATCAATCGCGAAACGATCGGCGAGGGCATCACGCTGCCGCTCGGCGGCCTGCGCCTGCAGGATATGGCGAAGAACTCGCTCGTCCAGGCGCAGAAGATCGCGCGCCAGGAACTGGCGCGGGCAAAGCTGCTCAAGGGTGGGCAGGGCAGGGTCTTCTACGCCGTCGGCGGCACCTGGCGAAACCTTGCCAGGCTGCACATGGAGATGACCAACTACCCGCTTGGCGTCATGCACAACTACGAGATTTCGGCCGACAGCGCGCAGGCTTTCCTGAAGCAGGTGGCCAAGGGCGAGGTCGAGAAGGTGAGGGGCATCGAGGGCGTCTCCAAGAACCGCCGCTCGCTGCTGCCCTACGGCGCGGTCGTGCTGCAGGAGATCATGACGGCGATGCAGCCCTCGAAGATCGTCGTCTCGGCGCAAGGCGTGCGCGAGGGGTTCCTTTATTCGCTGCTCGACGCCGAGGAGCAGAAATCCGATCCGCTGATCTCGGCCGCGGAGGAACTGGCGCTCTTACGCTCGCGCTCGGTGCACCATGCGCATGACCTGGTCGAATGGACCGGCAAGGCGTTCAAGGCCTTCGGCATCGACGAGACGGAGGACGAGGCGCGCTACCGCCATGCCGCCTGCCTGCTCGCCGATATCGGCTGGCGCGCGCATCCCGAATATCGCGGCAGGCAATCGCTCAACATCATTGCGCATGCTTCCTTCATCGGCGTCGACCATCCCGGCCGCGCCTATCTGGCCCTGGCCAACGCCTACCGCCATGACGGCATCTTCAACGACGGCATCGCGCCGGAGATCAAAGCGCTGGCGCCGCCCAGGCTGCTCGAGCGCGCCCGCGTCCTGGCGGCGATGATGCGCGTGGTCTATCTGCTCACCGCGGCGATGCCCGGCGTAATGCCGCGGCTGAAATGGGAAAGCCGCGGCAACGGCACGCTGGCCCTGGTGCTGCCGGCCTCGCTTTCCGACCTCTATGGTGAGCGCCCAGCCGGCCGGCTGGCGCAACTGGCACGTATCACCAACCGCCGCCTCGTGCTGGCGGTCGAGGGCGGGCCGAGCGTTTCGGTGAAGTAACGGATCAGGTGACGTCGGCGCCGATCCCGAACCCACGCCCGTCAGCCGACCATGCGCCGGCGCCGGCCATGGCGAGCGCCAGGAAGCCGCCGGCAATGGCGACGTCCTTCATCAGCATCTGCTGGTGCAGGAAGGCGAGGGTCGCATCTTCACCGCCTTGGCCGTAATGGCCGATGAAACCTGCAACCACACAGAAGGCCGCAAGCAAAAGCGCCACGATCCGCGTCTGGAAACCGACAAGGATCAAAAGCCCGGCAATCAGCTCGAACAGACCGGTGCCCCAGGCGGCCAAGGTCGGCAGCGGCAGGCCGAGGCCCGTGAAATAGCTGATCGTGCCGCCGATATTGGTGAGCGCCTGGAAGCCCGACGGCACGAAGAGCGCGGCCAACAGAAGCCGTGAGACCAGAAGCAACGCGTTGCGAAACATGGCCGACCTCCCTTGCCGGCGTATGAGGCCGGCTGCCGCTGCAGTCTACGCCTGCAACGAAAAAGCGGCGCGGAAAATTCCGCGCCGCTCGCGTTTAAGGCTTGGGAGGGGAGCAATTCCAGGAAAAGTGCGAAGCGGTTTTCCGTCTGGAATTGCGTCAAACAACAGTGCCTCAGGCGCGCTTTGCGTCGATCGAATAAGCGCCGGCGCCGGACGAGGCGAGCAGCAGGAAACCGCCGGTGATGGCGAGGTTCTTCATGAAATGGATCATCTGGTTCTGATCGGCCCAACCGGTGTGGGCGACAAGAGCGGTCGCAATGGTGAAGATCGCAAGCACCCAAGCGGCGATCCGGGTCTGAAAACCGAGCAGGACAGCGAGCCCGCCAAGCAATTCGATCAGGCCGACAACAACGGCCGTCACGGTCGGCACCGGCAGACCCATCGCGCCGAAATAGCCGGCGGTGCCGGAAATGGCGGTGAGCTTGCCGAAGCCGGAAAGCAGGAAGATGGCCGCGAGCAGGATGCGGCCGAGCAGGATCGTCGTGGAACTGTTGGACTGGGCGCCGGTACCGGCGACGGAAGAGTTGATGGACATGGCGGTTCTCCGAATGGGTTGAATACCCAGTCAGATAGACGATGTGGACTGTTCACCAAAGCCGCCTATGCGACGACACATTGTTCACAGAAAGATGTTTCGATATCTGCCGGGAGGGCGCGAAAATCATGTCGGCGGATTGGTATGAGGCAGTAAACTGTGCTGCCGCAAAATCCCTATCGCTTCGTCATCCACGGCGAAGCAAGGAGCGAAGCGACGCGGCGCAGACCCGAGGATCCATTCCATGACTTCAAAGCGGCCGCCGCGGTGGAGATTCTGCTCCGCTGTGCCCATGCCCGAGGTAACGGCAGGGATTCCAGCGTCTCCGCGACGGAGCTTTGCTTCTGCTTCGCCCTGAATGACAAAATCGGCTGCGGCAGCCTGCAACTGTCGAATGGGGGAGCTGTGCTTACCCCGGATGCGTCATGTCCTCCGGCCGCACCAGCCGATCGTAATCGGCTTCGCTGACCAAGCCGGTAGCCAAGGCCTCCTCACGCAAGGTCGTGCCGTTCTTGTGCGCGGTCTTGGCGATCTTGGCGGCGTTGTCGTAGCCAATGGTCGGCGCCAGCGCCGTCACCAGCATCAGCGAGCGCTCGAGTGCTGCCTTGATGTTGTCCTCGCGCGCCTCGATGCCCACCACGCAATTGTCGGTGAAGGAGACGGAGGCGTCGGCCAGCAGCTGCACCGACTGCAGGAAGTTGTAGGCCATCAGCGGGTTGTAGACATTGAGCTCGAAATGGCCCTGGCTGCCGGCGAAGGTGAGCGCTGCATTGTTGCCGAACACCTGCACGCAGACCTGCGTCAGCGCCTCGCACTGGGTCGGGTTGACCTTGCCCGGCATGATCGAGGAACCTGGCTCGTTTTCCGGCAGCGACAGCTCGCCGAGGCCCGAGCGCGGGCCGGAGCCGAGCAGGCGGATGTCGTTGGCGATCTTGAAGAGGGCTGCTGCCGCCGCGTTGATCGCGCCATGCGAGAACACCATGGAATCGTGTGCTGCGAGCGCCTCGAACTTGTTCGGCGCGGTCACGAAGGCGATGCCGGTGATCGAAGCGATGCGGTCCGCCACCTTTTCCGCGAAGCCGACCGGCGCGTTGAGGCCGGTGCCGACGGCGGTGCCGCCCTGCGCCAGTTCCTGCAGGCCGGGCAGCGTCTGCTCGATGCGCTTGATCGAGGAGGCGACCTGCGCGGCATAGCCGGAAAATTCCTGGCCAAGGGTCAGCGGTGTGGCGTCCTGCGTGTGCGTGCGGCCGATCTTGATGATGTGATTGAAGGCGCGGGCCTTGGCGTCGAGCGCCTTGTGCAGATGATGCAGCGCAGGGATCAGGTGATGCGCGACCCGCTCGGCGCAGGCGATGTGCATGGCCGTCGGATAGGTGTCGTTCGACGACTGGCTCATGTTGACGTGGTCGTTCGGATGCACCGGCTTCTTCGAACCCATGACACCGCCGAGCATCTCGATCGCCCGGTTGGAGATCACCTCGTTGGCGTTCATGTTGGACTGCGTGCCCGAACCCGTCTGCCACACGACCAGCGGGAAATGATCGTCGAGCTTGCCTTCGATGACTTCCTGCGCAGCGTCGACGATCGCCTTGCCGATGGCCGGATCGAGCCGCTTCATCTCCATGTTCACTTCCGCGGCGGCACGTTTGACGATGCCGAGCGCGCGCACGATCGAGGCCGGCTGCTTCTCCCAGCCGATTTTGAAATTGCCGAGCGAACGCTGCGCCTGCGCGCCCCAATAGCGGTCGGCCGCCACCTCGATGGGACCGAACGTATCGGTTTCGGTTCTGGTCTTTTCAGCGCTCACGGCAAGTCTCCGTCTGTCGATTTGGGCAACGGCGTATCGCGTTGCACAAACCGCATCAAGCGGAGATTGCGGGCGGGGAAGATGCAAATCGGTTGAAGGGCGCCTCTTCCTTCTCGCTTCGGGCGAGACGGCGGTGACGGCCAATCTCCCCCTCGTGGGAGATGCCCGGCAGGTCAGAGGGGGGCGCGAAGGATCACGGCGTTTGGAAATCCTTCGGGCTGTTTCGAACAGGAGCGAAGGGCTGGCGGGACAGCGCCCTCTCTGGCCTGCCGGCCATCTCCCCCACAAGGGGGGAGATCAGCACCCCAGCGGCGGCCCGACAATATCGATGCCGTTCTCGGCGCACAGGCTCGTCAACACCTCAATCATCTCCGGCGTCGGCGCTGCCGCCGGCGGCAGTTCGGCTCGCTCCGCAGGGCGACTAGCCTTGCGCACCATCGTCTCGAAATCCGAACCGCGCGTGACGGTGAGCGTATGGGCGCCTTCGAGAGACTCGACCTTGTAAGTGTGCGGCAGGCCTTTCGGAGCGAGCACCGTTTCGCCCGCGCCGGCAAGCCGCTCGCGGCCGTCGACGACAAAACGTATCCGGCCTTCGAGGATATGAAACACCTCGTCCTCATTGCGGTGCACGTGCAGCGGCGCGGAATCGCCGTAGGGCTGGCGGTGCTCGATGATGCAGATGCCGTCCTCGCCGTCGGCCGACGAAACCTGGATGGCAACGAGCGTGTTGTTGAACCAGAGGAGTTCCTTGCCTGCGATCGTCGTGTTGATCATTGTCATCATTGCTCTCCCTTGTTGAGTGCCGACAAAGCGGCTTCGACGGCGACCTAAGCAAGGACGAGCCGGTGATGGAAATCGAATGATCGTATGGGGCGGATTGATGCGATGAATTTGAACGCGCTCGACCTCAATCTGGTGAGGGTGCTCGACGCGCTGCTGCGCGAGAAGAGCGTGACGCGCGCCGGCGAGCAGATCGGCCTCAGCCAGCCGGCTGTGAGCGCCGCGCTCAACCGCCTGCGCCATGCGCTCAACGACCAGCTCTTCGTGCGCCGCGGCAACGACATGGTGCCGACGCCTCGCGCCGAAAGCCTGGCGGAGCCGGTGCGCGCGGCGCTGCGCGAGATCGAGCGCGCCTTTCAGCTGGCGACCGATTTCGATCCGGCAAGGCTGGAACGGACATTCACCTTCATGGGCGCGGATTTCTTCTCAATGCTGCTTATGCCGCCCTTCGCCGCGCGCATTGCGGCGGTGGCGCCCGGCGTATCGTTCCGTTTCCTCGACAGCGCCATCGGCGACGTCTCGAAGCTGTTGCAGGACGATCGGATCGACCTTGCGCTGGAGCGCCCGCTGGAGGTCGCGGAGTGGGTCTCAAGCGTGGCGCTGTTCGGCTCGCCCTTCGCCATTGTCGCGGCGAAGGACAATGCGGCGCTCGGCCAGGCCGGCATCGCCGAGGGCGAAGAGGTGCCACTCGACCTGTTCTGCGCGCTGCCGCATGCGCTGCGCTCCATCGATGGATCGATGTCGGGCTTCACCGACGATGCGCTGGGCAGGATGGGCCGGGCGCGCCGCGTCATGCTTGCTTTGCCGCACTTCCAGGCCGTCGCGCTGGCCGTGGCGAACGGGCCTTATCTGGCCGCGGTTCCCACGCAGTTCGCTGTAGCGGCGGCAAAATCCCTGCCGATCGGCATCTATCGGGCGCCGATCCCGATACCATCGCCGGCGGTCAGAATGTACTGGCACGCCCGCCGCGATGATGAGCCACCGCATCGCTGGATCCGCGAGCAGATACTCGATGAGGTGGGAACGCTCGGCTTCAAGGACTGGGACGGCACCGCAAGTGCTCTCCCGGGGGTATAGCTGCCGTTGGAGCGGGAGTGCAGCGCTGAGCAACGCGGACGGTCAAGCGCGGGAGCGATCGCTGGTATGAACCTTATCCGGCTGAGGCTAACCCGACCGGCGCGGGCTGGCGCACACTTAGCCGCCCCGCGACGAAATCCTTGACCTGGCGTACCGCCTGCTCGCGCGTGACGCTGCCCGGCTGCAGGCCGAGCCTGAGCCATAGCCCGTCGATCAAAGCGGTGACGCCAAGCACGATCTCCTCGGCCAGTTCCGGCGCAGCGAGGCCGCGCAGGCCGGATAAAAGGTTCGAACGCATGCGCGCGTGGATCACCTTCTGGATACGTGCCAATTTCTCGTCGCGCGGCACCTCGGCGCAGAGTGACAGCCAGGCATGGCAGAGCGGCGGCAGGAACAAATGCTCCTCGAAATTGCCTTCGATCACCGCATCCAGCCGTTCCATCGGCGTCCGCGCCCGCTGAAGCCTGGCGACCACCGCGTGACAGAGCACGGCGTTGGCCTCGCGCATGGCGTGCTCGAACAGCTCCTGCTTGTTGCGGAAATAATGCAGCACGATGCCCTTCGACGCGCCGGCCTGGGCCGCGACCTTTTCCAGCGTCGCGCCGGCGATGCCTTCGCGCTCCAGAACGACGAAGGCCGCCTGCCGCAGCTCCTTGCGGCGTATGTCGCTGAGGCGCGTGAGTTTCACGGGACCGATCCATGCATGGCGAATCCATGTTGACATTTTCGTCCGTCCAGATCAACAATTGACCAGTGGGACAATAAATAGACCAAGAGGTCAAAAGCGATGAGGAGAACCGGAATGTTGCGCATGCTTGCGAATGGGATTTGTCTCACGGCCCTGATGCTGGCCTCCCAGCCGGCCCGGGCCGCCGAGGCCGAGAGCTGCAAAACGGTCCGCATGGCCGAGCCCGGCTGGAACGATCTCGCCTTCACCACCGGCGTGGCCAAGGTGCTGCTCCAGGCGCTCGGCTACGAGCCGCAGAGCGAAGTGCTCGGCATCAACGTCATCTATGAGGGGATGAAGAACAAAGACCTCGACCTGTTCCTCGGCTACTGGGATCCGGCGATGGTCACCTATTACGAGCCCTACAAGAAGGACGGCTCGATCGAGAATGTGCGCGTCAACCTGGTCGGCGCCAAATACACTTTCGCCGTGCCGACCTATGTCTGGGATGCCGGCGTCAAGGACCTGTCGGACCTGCACAAGTTCGCCGACAAGTTCGGCAAGAAGATGTATGGCATCGAGCCCGGATCCAATCAGCTCATGATGGACGCCATTGCCGATCCGCAATACGGCCTCGACGGCTGGCAGGTGGTGGAATCGAGCGAGGCCGGCATGCTCTCGGAGGTCGGCTACGAGATCAAGGAGAAGCAGTTCATCGTCTTCCAGGGCTGGGCGCCGCATCCGATGAACACGATGTACGACTTCAAATATCTGACCGGCGGCGACAAGTTCTTCGGCCCGAATTTCGGCGCCGCCACCGTGACCACCCAGGTGCGCAAGGGTTTCCTGCAGGAATGTCCCAACGTCGCAAAGTTTCTGAAGAACCTTGCCTTCGACATCGACATGGAAAATGTCGGCATGGGCTACCTCATCAATGACGGCATGAAGCCGGAGGACGGGGCGCTGAAGTCGATCGCCTTGCACAGGGATCGCCTCGATGCGTGGCTGGCCGGCGTCACCACCTTCGATGGCAAGCCCGGCCTTGCCGCGGTCAAGGAAAAGCTCGGACTGTGAGGCCGGCGCGATCGGAGTCTGAGGAGCGGGAGGTAGAGCAGGCCGCCTGGGCCGGGCGCAAGCGCATCGCCGAGGTCGGCGGTCTCGACCTTGCCTATGTCGAGATCGCCGGTTCGGAGCCGCCGCTTGTCCTTGTGCATGGCTTCACCGACACCAGCCGCAGCTTCTCGCTGCTGGCGCCGCATCTTCCCGGCCGCCGGCTGATCATGCCGGACTTGCGTGGCCACGGTGGCTCGCAGGCGGGTGAGGGTTTTGGCGTCGCTGGTTTCGCCGACGACATGGCGGGGCTGATCCGGCGCCTGCGGCTCGAGCGACCGGTCGTCGTCGGGCATTCGCTGGGTGGCATGGTGTCGATCGCGCTGGCCGCTCGGCATCCGGAACTGGTCAGTGGGCTGGTGATCGTGGCCAGCACGCTGAGGCCCGATTTCGGATCGCATCACCAACTGATCGATGGCGTGGCAGCGCTTCGTGATCCGATCTCGCCGTCCGATCCTTTCTATGACTGGTGGCATGCCTGCCGGTCAGGTGTGCCGCGGGCCTTTCTCGCCGGCCTCGCGAAGGACGCATCCGCGATTCCCGCGGCGCGCTGGCGCGCCATTCTCGAAGAAGTCCGCCGCACCGATCTGACCGCCGCGGCACGGGCCGTGCAGGTCCCGACGCTGATCATCGCCGGCGGGCGCGACCCGCTCTTCGGCGCGGCGCACCAGCACACACTGACTGACGCGCTGGCCGGATCGCGTCTGGTGTGGGCACAGGATTGCGGTCACAACCCGCATTGGGAAGACCCGGCCTTTGTCGCCGAGGCAATAGCGGGCATGCTGCCGACCGCGTGACTATCTCAGCAGCGAACGGGCCGTAGGCGTCAGACGCAACGTCTCTGCCGGCTTTGTGGAAGCGGCTTGCAAGGCTTCATGGATCGCCCGCCATGCCGGCGAAGCGGCGAGGGCGGCCCGACGGCCGGCGTGGGCATCGCCATCGTCGAACCCTGCGACGATGACGAAGACGTTTTCAGCGGCACGCACGGGCAAACGCGGAAAGGTGTTTTCGGCATGCTCGCTGACGAAGGCGCCGAGCAGCCGGGCGCCATTTGCCGCGAGCAGCGGAACCGCCGCCGCCTCGAAACGCCCGGCAAGACCGGCCTCGGCGCCTCGCTGCAAATGATGAATCGAAATCTCAACAAAGCCAGGCAAACACCTTCCGCCGTTCATACTTTCAGCTTCGGCGGCTGTCGGCCGCTGTAAGTCTGAGAGGTCGAACTCCGCACCCCGCCATGCCGGTTTGAGCAACAACACGTTGTCGGAATCGATCATCGTCGCATTGGCGGCATCCCGATGCGCTGTCCAGACCGGGCCGCCATAGAAGGCGCTCAGCGCGTCCTTTCTCGTCTCCATATCCTCGAAACCGCGCAGCCAGACGAACATGTCGGGGCGGTCGAGACCGCGGAACTGGCCGATGACGGTCATGCCCGTCGCTTCCTGCGTTTCGATGAACTCCCGATCGAACAGCGCGATCAGCGTATCGCGCTGCCCTGGCTTCAGCGTGTATTGCCGAAGCTCGACGACGGGTGAGGCAAGGCGGGAAGGTCGGTTCATGGTCAGAATCCCAAAACAGGGTGATCATCCTGTTTTATAAAACAGACCGGTTGTCCTGTTTTGTCAATCTGGTATCGTGGTTTTTCCTTTCTCTCGTTGCGGGAGAAGGTGGATCGGCGCGCAGCGCCGAGACGGATGAGGGATGTTCCAGCGGAGTGAGACGCTGGCTTTCCCCGGGGCACCCCTTATCCGCCCTCACTTCGTTCAGGTACCATCTCCAACAAGCGGAGATGGGGAGATCGCCATGGCGATACGCAAGAAACGCACAAACGACCCGGAAGGCATGCGCCGGCGCGTCCTCGACGTGGCGGAGGACTCCTTCCAGGCGCGCGGCTATCACGCCTCGAGCCTCGGCGATCTGATGGCCGCGGCCGGCGTCACCGGCGGCGCGCTGCATCACCATTTCCCGACCAAGAAGGCGCTGGCGCTGGCGGTGATCGAGGAACGGGTGGCGGCGGCGGTCCAGGAGACCTGGATCGATCCGGTGCTGGCGGCATCCTCGGCCCGCGAAGGCGTGCGGGCCGTGTTCGAGGCGGTGGCTGCGGAGCTGCAGCAACAGGGCTATGTGCGCGGCTGCCCGCTCAACAACCTGGCGCACGAGCTGTCGCTGGCCGACGATGAATTCCGCCTGGCGCTCGCCAAGATCTTCGCCGGCTGGCGAAGGGCGATCGCCGATAAGATCCGGGCCGACCAGCTGGACAGCGGGCAGGGCAGGACCGATCCCGATCGCTTCGCCGCGCTTGCGGTGGCTGCTTATTCCGGCGCCATGTCGATGGCCAAGACGTCACAGGATGCAGGGGTGCTGCGGGAGTGTCTGAGGGCGCTGGAAGGTTTCGAGCCATCGCAGAGCGGGTTGACGGCAAAGCGGCGGCGTCGCGTGTTGCCGCGGCGGATGATCGGTTGATGCCGGCGGGGCACAGGCGTGAAGGATCGCGTCGTTTGACAATTACACCTCACTCCCTCAACGGCTTGATCGTCTCGAATCCCACCTCGCTCTGCGCGCTCGTCCCCTCATCGTACCGCCGTGCCAGCACCGCCTGCAGGTCGGGCGAGTAGAGCGCCGTGAACGTGTCGATCACGTTGCCCGTATCGCCGGTGATCGTTTCGCCGACCACGAGCACGTTGTATTTGCAGTCGCCCAGCTTGTAGGTGTCCTTGCCCTTGACGGCCAAAGCCAGTGTCTCGGTGCCCTTCGGCGCCTTTTTTGAAGACAGTCGCACGAATTCGGTCTTGCTCTTGGCGCCCGCTTTCAGCGGGAACAGCTTCTTGAGGTCGCCGAGCGGGATCATCGACAGCCGTCCGGTGTCACTGTCGCGGAACACTTCGATCAGCCCGGCATAGAGATACTGCGTCTGCGGCGAGTCCGATTCATACTTGTTGGCGACCGCGACCATGCCGCCGGACGCCGGCCGGAATTCGCTGCGGATGCCGGCCTTTTCGAGCGCGAAGCCGGCTTTGGCGGTTTTTGCGTCGACGCAGTCCGCGGCCTGCGCGGCGCCGGCGAGCATGGCGAATGCCATGCCGGTTATCAGGGTTTTCATGCCTTCCTCCGCTGGATGCATGTGCCAAAGCAATGACAGACCCCCGCCGCGCTGTCGACCCAAGAGCTTTTCATGTCTTGGCATGGAAAGTCTCCAGGCGCTGGCCGGGCATTGAACTGGACGAGGCGGTTCAAGGGTGTTTAATCGGGTGACGATGAATCGCTCTTCGCCAACAACCGTTTCGCGCCGCATCTTCATGGCTCGGTTGGGCGGCCTCGCTGCCGCCGGCGTCTTTCCGCGCGTGGCCTTCGGCCAGACGGGCCGGCGCATCCAGCCGATCGACGCCACCTTCCTCTTCATCGCCGATATCCATGCCTGCCGCATGGCGAGCGGGCTCAGCCCCAACTGCCTGCAGGAAGGCAAGACCGATGCAGCGCTTCTGCGCAACGTCGCGGCCCTGAACGCCATTGCCGACAAGGAGTGGCCGGCCGAGATCAACGGCGTTTCCACCGGGCTGCATTCGGCCGGCACCCGGATCGGCACGCCGCTCGGCCTCGTCACCGGCGGCGACATCACCGACGATGGCGGCGGCCAGGTCACCGAACCCAGCGAAGGCACGCAGCTTCTGCAGTTCTCCCAGCGCTATCAGGAAGGTGTCGGGCCGGACCGCGTTCACATCCCGGTCTATGTCGGGCTGGGCAACCACGATCTCGACCAGAACGGTTCGCCGCCGCATGTCGACTGGTATCGCCGCGAACTGCGCGACTATGTCGAGGTCAACCATCGCCCCGGCGTGTTCTTCAAGCCGCCGGTGCCGGCGACCGAATATGACGTCGACACCGACTGCTATTCCTGGGACTGGGGCGGCCTGCATCTTATCCAGACGCACCGCTTCGCCGGCGACACCGGCCATGGCGCGCCGAGCAGCCTGCCTTGGCTGAAGCAGGACATCGCCACCTATGCCGGCGACGGCCGTCCAGTGATCCTGTTCCAGCACTATGGCTGGGACACTTTCTCGATCGAGCGCTGGGATCCGGTGAAACGCACCTACGATGACGACGGCTCCGGCCGCCCGCACTGGTGGGGCGAGGCGGACCGCCAGGCGCTGCTGGCCGCGATCAAGGGCTATAATGTCATCGCGGTCTTCCACGGCCACCAGCACGAAGTGCCGATGATCTACCAGCGCGATGGGCTCGATATCGTCAAGCCGAAGGCGGCCTATATGGGCGGCTTCGCGCTGGCGCGCGTGACGGCCGACAAGCTGGACGTGGTGCTGGGCGAAGCGGCCGGCGACCACGGCGAGATCGTCTTCACGAACGCCTTGGCCAAGCAATTCCAGACATGAAAAGGCCGCCTCGCGGCGACCTCCATAGTCCTGTCGTCAAGGCAAACTGCTGAGCGGTCAGAACGCCCTTTTGACCTTGTCCTTCACGTCGCCATAGGCCTTCTGCACCTTGCCGGCGAGCTTGTCGGCAGCGCCTTCGACCTGGGTCCCCCGGTTGCCGGTGGCCTTGCCGGCCGCCTGCATGACCGAACCCTTCATTTGCTTGGCAAGACCGGCGACCTGATCCCTGTTCACCATGCGCGCATCTCCTGGGTGGAGCCTGGATGCGAGAACCGCATCTCGCGTCCAAACGGACGCGGAGTTTTTTGGTTCCGCAAACCGGCGGCGCGACAATGACTTTCGGCTCGAAGGTGAAGCGGTTAGGTTTGCGCCGCAACCAGCATCAAGAGAGGTCAATCTTGGCGGAATTCATCCTCTATATCGGCAACAAGTGCTTTTCCTCCTGGTCGCTCAGGCCATGGGTGGCGATGAAGCACCTGGAGATCCCTTTCGAGGAGGGCTTCGTGCGGCTGCGCACGCCGCAGACGGCAGCCAACCTCGCCAAGGTGTCGCCGACCGGCCTGGTGCCGGTTTTGAATCATAAGGGCAGGATCGTCTGGGAAACGCTTGCCATCCTTGAATATCTGGCCGACCTCTACCCTGGGAAGAAGCTCTGGCCGGAAGACCTCGGCGCCCGTCAACTGGCACGCTCGGTGGCGACCGAGATGCATTCCGGCTTCCGCGAGGTGCGCTACGGCTGGCCGATGAATCTGCGCCGGCCGAAATCCCATAAGTCGCTCGATGCCGAGGGCGAGGCGCAGCGGGCGAGGATCGAAGCGATCTGGCGTCGGTGCCGCGAGCAATATGGTGACGGCGGCCCCTTCCTGTTTGGTCATTTCACCGCGGCCGATGCGATGTATGCGCCGGTGGTGACGCGCTTCGACACCTATGGCGGTGAGCTGGCGCCCGTCACCCGCGCCTATGTCGATGCGGTATTGGCGACGCCCGCGATGCGTCACTGGTATGCGGAAGCCGCCAGGGAGCCCTGGCCGGAGCCCGGGCCGCACGAACAGGATTGAGCGCGGCCGGGTCCGCAAATTGCGTCGACTGCGCTGATGGGGGACTTCAAGCCCTGGCGGCACGGCCTATGTGAAGAAGCGGGCCGGGCTCCTGGAGATTTCTCATGACCACCGCAAATTCAATACTCACGGGCAAGGTCGCTCTTGTCACCGGCGCTTCGTCCGGCATCGGCGAGGCCACCGCTGTGGCCCTTGCCGCGGCCGGCGCGAAAGTCGCGGTCGCCGCCCGTCGTGCCGATCGCCTCGAGGCACTGGTTGCGCGCATCGAACAGGCGGACGGCAAGGCGCGCGCCATCGAAGCCGACATCGCCAAGGCCGGCGACATCACCGCGATGGTCGACAAGGTCATATCCGAGTGGGGACGGCTCGACATCCTCGTCAACAATGCCGGCGTCATGCTGCTTGCCCCCGCGGCCGAAGCCGATCTCGACGACTGGCGCCAGATGATCGAGCTCAACCTGATCGGGCTGATGGCGACGACCAAGGCGGCGCTGCCGCACTTGAAGGCTTCGAAGGGCCATATCGTCAACGTCTCCTCGGTGGCCGGCCGTGTCGCCAACCCGGGCGCGGCCGGTTACGCGGCGACCAAATTCGGCGTGGTGGCTTTTTCGGAATCGCTGCGCCGGGAGGTCTATGCCGACAAAGTGCGCGTCACCGTCATCGAGCCGGGCCTTGTGCGTACCGAACTCGGCGATCACATCACCAACGCGCAATCCAAGGCCGGCCTCGAACACCGTCTCGCCACGATGGAAGCGCTGACCGCCGAGGATATTGCGAACGCCATTTTCTATGCCGTCAGCCAGCCGCCAAGGGTCAACGTCAACGAGATACTTATCCGTCCGACCGATCAGGAGCGCTGAGCAATAGAAAACGCCTCTCGCGCGTGTTACGGCGCGGGAGGCGCTTTTGCCGTCAACCGTTCTCGATTGCTCGTGAATTGCCGACGGCTTGAGTAGAAACGGCTTGCCATGACATTGGTTCCGCAGCCGACGAATTTTTTTGTCCTTTTTGCGGATAGTCCCAAACGCCCGCCACGATGTGATAGGAATGCTGCAAGGCCAGGGATGCGGACGTCCGCAATTTAATCTGACGCCATGTTGCTTTGTGCGTGGTCATGGCCGAAAGACGCTCTGCCATTTCGGCATCAGCCTCCGGGCAGGAGAAGATTTTGACCGCTATCTTGAATGAATCATGTGGGCAGGCCTTGCCGAAACCGGCAGCCACACGCTGATGGCCGCCAAACGCGTGCCATCAACGCCGATCGCCGCCGATGCGACCATCGCCGACATGGTCGACACCCTTGACAAGCCGATCGAATATGTTCGCCGAGTGCTGGAAAGGCTCGAACGCTGCAAGCGCGCGCATGGCGATGCCCAGGTGCGCGTTGGCGTGCGCGGCCGCGCCGAAGCCCCGAACTATCTGATCGAGTATGTGCGGGAAGACGCCAAGACCCGTCAGCGCACCAGCTATCAGGATGCCGCCTACAGCGGCAGCACGCATCGTGAGCTGGCGCCGCACCACATCGAGGACGCCAGGAACTGGTCGCCCGAGGAAATGAACATCACGGCGGTCTCGGCGCTGATCGGCCGCTTGCGCAACCCGAACGCGCCATCATCGCGCTTTTCTGACGAGGACTGACATGGCCATAAAATTCTCCGCCAAGGACCAGCCGGCAGCTCCGCCCGCCACTGCCAAGCCAGCCAAGCCGGCGGTGAAGCCGGACGCGTCCGCAGAGGTTGCGACCGATCTGTTCAAGTCGTCGGCCGAAGCGCCGGCGCGCAAGACCAGAAAGAAGTAGCGCCCTTGCCGCAGGACGCCGGTCGCACAGCCAGGCCGCTCGGGCTGCCCGGTCAGTCCTTTGTGTCTGTCGACGAGGATGCCGGTACGGTCGACGTATTCGATTGCCAGAGCTGCGGCGCCTGCTGCTCTTATTCGGCCGACTGGCCGCGTTTTTCGACCGAGGATGACGAACAGCTCGACCGCATTCCGGCCGAGCTGGTAGCCGCGGACCAATCCGGCATGCGCAGCGAGGGCGGCCGATGTTCAGCGCTCACCGGCGAGGTGGGCAAGCACACGGCCTGCGGCATCTATGATCTCCGCCCCGATGTCTGCCGCGCCTGCATGCCGGGCGGTGACGACTGCCTGATGGCGAGGGCAGCGCATGGGCTCGAACTGCCTATCTCCCCGCTTGTGGGAGTTGAGGACTGGTCCGCCTAGCGGACGCGAAGCCAACTGCTTGGCTTTGCGAAGGACGAAAACCCGGCAGGGCAGAGGGGGGCGCTGTCCCGTCGGCGTCTCAGCCGAACTTCGATCGGACATCCGAATAGATTTCAAAGAAAAGGGACTGAGAGGCCGCGTTCCTTCGCGCCCCCTCTGGCCCGCCGGCCATCTCCCCCACATGGGAGGAGATCAAGCTCTCCGCCGCTTGCCGACACCCATTCCTCCCGGTACCTTCCCGTCGGGCAGGGCTGCGGAGGAAATCCATGAGCATCGAATTCCTGTTGACGTCGCTGATCATCGTGGCTTCGCCTGGCACCGGCGTCCTCTACACGCTGAGCGCCGGCCTCTCGCGCGGCGCGCGGGCTTCAATTATCGCCGCCTTCGCCTGCACGCTGGGCATCATCCCGCATATGGCGGCCGCGATCACCGGCCTCGCAGCGGTGCTGCACACAAGCGCCATCGCCTTCGAGACGCTGAAATATCTCGGCGTCGCCTATCTGCTCTACATGGCCTGGAACACGTTGAAGGAAAAAGGCGGCCTCAGCATCGACGAGGATGCCGCGCCGCGCTCGACCGCCAGGACCATCACCTCCGGCGTCCTGGTCAACATCCTCAACCCGAAACTGTCGATCTTCTTCTTCGCCTTCCTGCCGCAATTCGTCAGCACCACCGAGCCGCATGCGCTGCCCAAGATGCTCGAGCTCTCCGGGGTCTTCATGCTGATGACCTTCGTCGTCTTCGCCATCTACGGCGTGTTCGCGGCGTCGGTGCGCAGCCACATCGTGTCGCGGCCGAAAGTGCTGACCTGGATGCGCCGCAGTTTTGCCGCCGCCTTCGTCATGCTCGGCGCCAAGCTGGCGCTGGCCGATCGCTAACGGACGGTCAGCCCTCGGTTTCGGAAGCCTCGTCGCTTCCGGAACCGGCCGCAGCCCGAACCCCGAGCCGCCAGGCAGAAGGCGGGACGCCGATCATCTTCTTGAAGGCGCGGCTGAACGCCGCTTCGGATTCATAGCCGATGTCCGCAGCGATGCTGGCGACGTTGCTGTTGCCGGCGCTGAGCAGTTCCGAGGCGATCTGCATGCGCCATTTGGCGAGATAGTGCATCGGCGGCATGCCGACGATTCTGGTGAAGCGCTCCGCAAGCACGGTGCGCGACAATGCCGACTCCTTCGCCAGCGCCTCCACCGTCCAATTGTGCGCCGGCCGGTCGTGGATCAGCGCCAGCGCCTTGCCCAGATGCGGATCGCGCAGGCCCGCCAGCCAACCGGTCTGTTGCGGCGGCAGCGATTCCACATAGCGGCGCAGCACGTCGACGAACATCAGCTCGCTGAGCTTGGTGAGCACTGTTTCGCTGCCGGCCCGCTTGTCAGCCACCTCCGAGACCGCCTGCCTGATGAACTGGCCGAGCCACCCGCCATCGCCCCTGGCGTCGCCGGCCTTGATGGCCGGCGGCAGCGCTTCGAGCAGCGGATTGAAGGGCAGGGCATCACAGGCGAGATAGCCGCAGATCAGCCTGACCGAGCGCGACCCGCCGCCGGCGCAGTTGATGTAGAAAGGCATTCGGCCCGCAGTCGCTATGTCGAGCACGTCGGCCGTCGGCGGGTCGGCGCGCAAGTCGGGATGACTCGACATGATGTGCGGGTCGCTTCTGGTGAAGACCACGACTTCGCCGGCTTCCATCGGGATCGGCTCGTCGCCGATGATCCGCGCGAAGCAGTGGCCGGCCGTTACCACATGATAGGAAATCAGATGATCCGCGCCGGGAAGTACCTTGGGCAATATCGACGACGGCGCGGGCGAATGGACGGCCCACGGGTCGTGGCCTTCGATGTCGAAAAACGTCGCGCCGGTGAGGCGCACCGTTTTCAAAAGGTCAGAAAGAGCATCCCCGGCCATTCCACCCATTTCCCGCAAGCCGCGCGGCAATCCGGCGCGACATCCCTTTCCAGTTCCGGACGAGCTGTCAAGTAAGGCGGACGCCCCGTCATTCCGTTCAATGGCGGAAGCTTTAAACCCCGACAGCGCTGTGCGGTGCCGGCTCAACCGGCGCTGAGCACGGTCGAACCAAACCTGGATAAGGATCGAAAGTCATGACGGTACATAAGGGCGGGTGTTTTTGCGGCGCCGTGGAAATCGAAGTCCACGGAACCGCCGAGGCAATGGGCTACTGCCACTGCGGTTCCTGCCGGTCGTGGTCGGCGTCTCCGGTGAATGCCTTCACGCTGTGGAAGCCACGGAACGTCAAGGTCACCAAGGGCGCGGAGCTTCTATCCGGCTTCAAGAAGTCCGAGATGAGCGACCGCCAGTTCTGCACAAAATGCGGCGGTCATCTGATGACGGATCATCCGCCGCTCGGATTGGTCGACGTCTATGCCGCCACCATACCGACGGTGGAATTCAAGCCGGGGGTCCATGTCAACTACGCAGAGACGGTCCTGCCGATGAAGGACGGACTGCCGAAGTTGAAGGATTTTCCCGCCGAGCTCGGCGGCTCCGGCATCGCAGTCCCGGAATAGGTCCGGACGATGGCCGACGATTTCAGACAACCGCAATTCACGACAGGAGGACAGCAATGGATATCGCGACGTTTCGCGCCACGCAGGAGCCGATCAAGGATCTTTATCGCAAGGACGCGCGGGCAGCACTTCTTACCTTGAAGGCCAGGGGCAATGCCGACGACTCGAAGGTGACCTGCAAGGTCGAGACCGGACGCGGTCTTGCCTTGGCGGGCATCCATCCGAAGGCCGGCGGCAGCGGGCGGGAGCTTTGCTCCGGCGACATGCTGCTGGAGGCGCTGATCGCCTGCGCCGGCGTCTCGATGCGGGCGGCCGCGGCCGTGCTGGAGATTCCGATCAAGTCGGCGGAGATTTCCGCCGAGGGCGACGTCGATCTTCGCGGCACGCTCGGCGTCACCGAAGGTGTGCCGGTCGGCTTCAAGGAAATCCGCCTGCGCTTCGACATCGAGTCGGATGTCGAGCAAGGCCGGCTGACCCAGCTCATGGAACTCACCGATCGCTACTGCGTGGTCTTCCAGACCATCCAGCGCAGTCCCAAGACCTTCGTGAAACTCAATCGGGTCGTCTCGTAGGCCGCGGCTTGCCCGGGATCCAGATCCTGGCGGGACGGATTCCGGACTGGGCCTGAACGCGGCTCTTCCGCGCCAGGCCCTATCCTTTCACATAGCCCATCGCCTCGACGATTTGCCCATCCGCGACACGCATCAGGTTGACGCCGCGCAGCGAACTGCCGTCGGACATCCAGAAGCGCCAGCGGATCGTGGCGCGGTCGCCGGCGACGAACGTCTCTTCGACATCGAAGCGGGTGCCGGGTCCGGTGGCGATCGCCGACCACAATTCGACGCAGGCGGCCTTGCCGATGCGGCGGGCGCCGTCCGGCGCCGGCGTGGTGTTCTCGATCACGCAATCCTGCGCCACCAGTTCGTCCAGTGCCGACGGATCGTGACGCTGGAAGACGTCGTTGTAGCGCCGCATGATTTCCGCCGTCTCGGCGGAGCGCTTGGCCGCGGCGATGTCGATGATCAATTCCTGGGTCATTGGATTTTCCTCCTTCCGTTTCAGTGGTCTGCAAGGTTCGCCTTGAGCGTGATCGAGGCGACGCCGGCCAGTGCCCGCGAGACGAGGCAGGCTGCCTTGGCCTTTTGCGCCAGCCGCTCGAAGTCCTCGGCCGAGATGCCGGCGATGCTCGCCTCGGTCTCGAGCTCGATGCGGGTAATCGTCGGCCCGGCCGTGGTCGCGCCGAGATGCACCTTGGCAATGGTGTGGATGCTCTTGGCCGTGTGGCCTTCGCCGCCGAGCACGGCGGTAAGCGCCATCGAGAAGCAGCCGGCATGCGCGGCCGCTATCAGCTCTTCCGGATTGGTGCCCGGGCCGTTCTCGAAGCGCGACGGGAAGGAATAGGCGCCTTCGAACACGCCGCTGCCCAGCCGCAGCCGGCCGGATCCTTCCTTGAGCGTGCCCTGCCACTGGGCCGAGGCTTCACGGATTGTCATGGCTGGTCTCCTCTCTGTTTGTGGGAAAGTGTGGTGGTCACGCGCCGTCGATGACGACCTTGCCGAAGACGTCGCCCCGCTGGAAATGACGGCAGGCCTCGCGCGCCTCGGCGAAGGGGAAGACCTTGTCGAGGACGGGTTTCAGCCGGTGCGTGGCGACAGCGGCAAGCATCGCCTCCAGCCCGTTGCGGCTGCCGACGAACAGCCGGCCGATGGTGACGAGGCTGCGCTGGTAGACGGCGCCCGGGATCTCGACCGATTTGCCGTTGTGGTCCTGCACGGTGAGCAGCACGATGCGCCCGTAAAGCGCGCTGGCGATCAGCGATTGCGTAAAAGTCGCCGGGCCGCCGGTCTCGACGACGAGATCGATCCCGCCGGTCGCCTCGCGCAATTTCACGCCCCATTCCGGCGTTCCGGCTACCGCGATGACGACGTCGGCGCCGAGCGTCCGCAGCCTTTCGGCTTTCTCGGCGCGCGAGGTGACGGCGGCCACGCGGCAACCCATGAGCTTGGCGAACTGCAGCGCAAACAGCGCGACGCCACCTGAGCCAATGGTGAGAACCCATTGTCCGGGCTTTGGAATCTCGGCGCCCGTCAGCGCGCTCCAGGCGGTCAGCCCGGCGCAGGTGAAGGTCGCCGCCTCTTGCCAGGAGAGGTGGTCGGGCAGCCGCACGGCCCATTGCTCGTCGAGCAGCGCGTATTCGCAGAGCATGCCGTCCAGCGTGCAGCCGAGCTGATCGACGATGCCCGGATGCATGCGGCCGTCGATCCAGCGCGCGAAATAGCTGCCGGTGACGCGGTCGCCGATGGCAAAGCGGGTCGCACCGTCGCCGACCGCGACGACTTCGCCGGCGCCGTCGCTCAGCGGCACGATGCCGGCGCGGGGTGCCAGAGGATAGGTGCCGTTGAGGATCATCGTGTCGCGGCGATTGAGCGAGGTGGCGCGCACCCGCACGACGATCTGACGCGGACCTGGCTGCGGCATCGCCTCCTCGCGCAACGCCAGTTTGTCGATGCTGCCTTGCCCCTCGAGCCGATAGGTTTGCATTGTTGTCTCAAATATGTAGACCGATCTACATATTATGTAGACCGATTGTCATATTATGGGCAAGCCCTATAATGCAAGCTCCTGACAGAGGTTGACAGTCGAGAGGTCGACGTGGCGACGGACACACGCACCCGCATGATCGAGGCGACCGGGCTGCTCATTCGGCAGCGCGGCTATCACGGCACGTCGCTCAACGACATTTTGAGCGCCAGCGGCGCGCCTCGCGGGTCGCTCTATTTCCATTTCCCGGGCGGCAAGGACCAACTGGTCATCGAAGTGACGCGCGCCAGTGTCGCCGATGTGACCGAGCGACTTGGCGCCGCGCTGTTGGAGGAAAGCGACCCAGCCGTTGCCGTGCACCACATCTACCAGTCGGTGGCCCGCATGCTGGAAGAGAACGAATTCTCGCTCGGCTGCCCGGTCGCGCCGTTGGTGCTCGATGCTCCGAACGATGTGCCGGACCTGGCTGAAATCTGCCGGTCGGCCTTCGAGCAGTGGATCGGACTGCTGCGCCAGGCTTTCGTCAGGGCAGGGGTGCCGGAGCGGCGCGCGCAGGCGCTGGCCCTGCTGGTCGAATCTTCGCTGGAGGGCCTTATGGTGATCGCGCGCGCCACCCGCGACCGCACGCCGGTCTTGACTGTCGCCGACGAAGTGGCCGCGCTGGTCGAGCAAGCGGTGCTTGCTGGCAAGGTAGCCCGGGAGGCGGACGCTACCGCCTTAGGATAAAGGGCTTTGCCGGCTCCGGAAATATCGGCTTAACTCCCCAGGTCTTGCCGCAACGGGGCGGCCGGCGAAGCGGTTTCGGGCGCGGGCGTTGGGGCGCAGACAGTCGGATCAGGCGGTTCGCGGACCGCAATTTGCCAGGAATCTCGACTGAAACCGCGCATTTCAAGTACAACGCCTCCGCCGAGGTGGCGCTTTCCGGCTCGGGGGAGGTGCCTGCCGGCGGCGTTGACTGGACGCCGCTGCTTTCGCGCCGGCCGCTGCAACCGGACACGCGCCATGTTTCTCGCGTGGCAGAAATGAGCGAGCCGGTTTCCTGCTGGCCGAGCAAGGTATTTCGGTCGACCTCGCGGAAAGGCTGGTCGCTGCGCGGCCTCTAGCGGATGGGCCGTCGCTTCCTTCGTTGGTGTCGATCTGGAAGGCGTGAAGGCCATGCTGGACGGACCGGGCAATGAAGGCTGAGGGAAAGCTCGCGGCGGCCGGCCTGAAGGCGTTGCGGCGACTTATCTTCACGGCGAAGCGATTTCGTTTCGGAATGCCGATCAAACGTTGATCGCCCCGATAATCCTCGCAAAACAAGAAAGGGCGCCTCTGGGCGCCCTTTCCGTATCAGCTTGGTAGCCTGGATTAGAAGTCCATGCCGCCACTCAAGCCCGTTTGCGGGCTTGAGCAATGTTAGTTGATGGGCGTGCTTTATGGACTTCTTAGAAGTCCATGCCGCCCATGCCACCCATGCCGCCGCCAGGCATACCGCCGGGCATGCCGCCAGCCGACTCCTTCTTCGGAGCCTCGGCGATCATGGCTTCGGTGGTGACCAGCAGGCCGGCGACCGAGGCCGCGTCCTGGAGAGCGGTGCGCACGACCTTGACCGGATCGACGATGCCCATGGCGATCATGTCGCCATATTCGCCGGTCTGGGCGTTGTAGCCGAAGGTCGCGCCCTTGTTCTCAAGGATCTTGCCGGCAACGATCGATGCTTCCGCACCGGCGTTGGACGCGATCTGACGGGCCGGAGCCTGCAGGGCGCGACGAACGATGTTGATGCCAGCGGTCTGGTCGGAGTTGGCGCCGGTTGCCTTGATGTTCAGCGAAGCGCGCAGAAGCGCGACGCCGCCGCCGGGAACGATGCCTTCTTCGACGGCCGCGCGGGTCGCGTTGAGGGCGTCATCGACGCGGTCCTTCTTTTCCTTGACTTCGATCTCGGTCGCACCGCCGACACGGATGACGGCAACGCCGCCGGCCAGCTTGGCGAGACGTTCCTGCAGCTTCTCCTTGTCGTAGTCCGAGGTGGTCTCCTCGATCTGCTGCTTGATCTGGGCAACGCGGCCCTGGATCTCGGCCTTCTTGCCGGCGCCGTCGACGATGGTGGTGTTCTCCTTGGAGATCGACACCTTCTTGGCGCGGCCGAGCATGTTGAGGCCGACATTCTCGAGCTTGATGCCGAGGTCTTCGGAAATGACCTGGCCGCCGGTGAGGATGGCGATGTCTTCCAGCATGGCCTTACGGCGGTCACCGAAGCCCGGCGCCTTGACGGCGGCGATCTTCAGGCCGCCACGCAGCTTGTTGACGACCAGCGTGGCCAGAGCCTCGCCTTCGACGTCTTCCGAGATGATGACCAGCGGCTTCGAGGTCTGCACGACAGCCTCGAGGATCGGCAGCATGGCCTGCAGGTTGGAGAGCTTCTTCTCGTGGAGAAGGATGTAGGCGTCTTCCAGGTCCGCAACCATCTTGTCGGCGTTGGTGACGAAGTAGGGCGACAGGTAGCCGCGGTCGAACTGCATGCCTTCGACGACTTCGAGCTCGGTCTCGGCGGTCTTGGCCTCCTCGACGGTGATGACGCCCTCATTGCCGACCTTTTGCATCGCTTCGGCGATCATCGAGCCGACCGAGGCATCGCCATTGCCGGCGATGGTGCCGACCTGGGCAACTTCTTCCGAGGTCTTGATCTTCTTGGCGTTCTTGATCAGCGTCGTGACGACGTCGCCAACGGCGAGGTCGATGCCGCGCTTCAGGTCCATCGGGTTCATGCCGGCGGCAACCGCCTTGTGGCCTTCCTGGACGATCGACTGCGCCAGAACCGTTGCGGTCGTGGTGCCGTCGCCGGCGATGTCGTTGGTCTTCGAAGCGACTTCGCGGACCATCTGTGCGCCCATGTTCTCGAACTTGTCCTCGAGCTCGATTTCCTTGGCGACGGTGACGCCGTCCTTGGTGATGCGCGGGGCGCCGAACGACTTGTCGATGACGACGTTGCGGCCCTTGGGGCCGAGGGTGACCTTCACCGCGTCGGCGAGGATGTTGACACCGCGCAGCATGCGCTCACGGGCATCGCGGGAGAATTTTACGTCTTTGGCAGCCATGTTTTAGCTCCTGGCAGGGGCTCGGGAAGAGCCCGAAGATGAAGATTCAGGTGAGGCCGATGATCAGCCGATGATACCCATGATGTCGGATTCCTTCATGATCAGAAGGTCTTCGCCATTGAGCTTGACTTCGGTGCCTGACCACTTGCCGAACAGGATGCGATCGCCGGCCTTGACATCCAGCGGCACGAGCTTGCCTGCTTCGTCGCGGGCGCCGGAACCGACGGCGATGATCTCGCCTTCCTGCGGCTTCTCCTTCGCCGTATCCGGGATGATGATCCCGCCGGCGGTCTTGGATTCGGATTCGACCCGGCGAACGACCACGCGGTCATGAAGCGGGCGGAACTTGGACTTTGCCATGTTTTCTTCCTCGAATGAGAACGGTGAGAACTGTTCCTCCATCCGGCGAGGCCGGATATGGGTTAGCACTCACCAAAGACGAGTGCTAACGTGGCGCTGAAATAGGCCGGCGCCTTGCCGGAGTCAAGGCGCGCGCAAGGGGGAGGCGACGCGAAATTTTTCTCACGCGGAACGCCAGCCCGAAAAGCACCGGGTGTCGCGAGGCGCCGACGAGCAATCTCGTCCGTCAGTCCCGGCGCTTCGGCGACCGCAGCACCAGCAGCGGGCAGCGTTCAGCGAGCCCGTATGTGCCGGTCGAGGCCAGCCGGACATCATCGAAGAAGGTCTGGGCTTCCTCGATGAGTGCTGCCGCGGGGGCGAAATTGTAGATGACCGACGAGTTGCGGTAGACGTCGATGGTTCCGATGACCGGCAGCTCCCATCCTGTGCGAGCCGCAAGCTCTTCGCGATCCGGAAACAGCGCTTCGAATTGTTCGAGGATGCCCCTCACCGGTATCGTGTAGTCAGGCGCGCCGCCGATTGCGGTCATCGCCACGCGCCATTTGAGCTCGTGGAAGGTTGCGACGCCGCCGCTCAGCGCCAGGGCGCGGATATCCTTCGGGTCGTCTGGAGTCCCGGGGGAAGCATAAAGCCTGATGCCGGCGCGCCCGTCTGCTTTCAGCGCACGCGCGATCGAAGCAAACAGTGTGCGCCTGAGGTTCGCGGTGCCGATGACCGAGAGGCATCCATCGCCGATCAGCGCATCGACGCTTGCGCCTGGAAACGGTAGGTCGAACCAGTCGCCTTGCACCGCCTTGCGCGTTTCTGTGTCGCCTGGCCAGATGCCGGCAATCATGTCGGCGGATTCGTCGACCGCCGTCATACTGGCGCCCAGCCCAGCGAGCTCCGGCGTCACGCCGAACATCACGACGTGCGACCGGGCAAGGTCGAGCTCGCGGTCGTAAGTCTCGACCACCTCCGCCGGCGGCCGCAGAGGTGAGCCGAGCAACTGCCAGTGCTTGCGAATTGCATTCCAATGTTGCGTCATGCAAACCCCAGCCTAGCAGCGCGTTGTATTCGATCGAATAATCGACGACGCTCGATAAGCCAAGTGGGGGGCGGGCATGGCGCGCATCGCGGTGATCACGCACGAGTTCGACCGCTTCCAGAGCCGGCGCGGACTGCTGATGCGCCGCGATAGCCCATATATGCTCTTCGACCTGCTGGAAGAGCTGAAGCGCCGCGGCCATTCGGTCCAGATATTGAGAGGCACCTCGGCGAAGCCGGCCGCCGACATCGCGGTGTTGCATCTCGACGTGACCGTGACGCCGCCCGACTATGTCGATTATGCGCGGCGCTTTCCCTTCTGCCTCAACCTTGGGACGGCCGACATTTCGAAACGCCGCATCAGCGGCGCCGTGATTGGCCAAGGCGACGACTGGCAGGGACAGGTCATCGTCAAGAGCAGCCTCAACCATTGGGGAACGCCGGAACAGCAACTGAACCAGCGCGCACGGCGCGCCGGCAGGCCGGAGCCGTTTCCCGGCGTCGAACCTTTCGACAAATACGAGATCCATGCCTCGCTCGCCGACGTTCCGGCCGAGGCCTTCGAGCGCCAGGATCTGCTCGTCGAGAAATTCATTCCCGAACCGGAGCCGGACGGTTTTGCCGCCCGCTTCTGGCTGTTCTGCGGCGAGCGCGAGCGCTGCACCCGCCATGTCTCGCCGCAGAGCCTCGTCAAGGGCGACGACACCATCCGCCGCGAGGCGGTTCCGGTTCCGGACGAACTGCGCGCGCTAAGGCGCCGGCTCGGCTTCGACTACGGAAAATTCGACTTCGTCATGCACGAGGGCAGGGCGGTGCTGCTCGACGCCAACAAGACACCCGGACGAGCCAGGAACCTGTCGAGCTTCATCGCCGCCGGCAATGCCAACCTTGCCGACGGCTTCGAGGGACTGATCCGCCAGGTCACCTAGATGTTCATGCCGCCTGACACTTCGATGCGCTGGGCGTTGACCCAGCGATTGTCGTCCGACAGCAGCGAGGCGATCATCGGCCCGATGTCGTCGGCAACGCCGGCGCGGCCGAGCGCGGTGACGCCGGCCACCATGCGGTTGATCTCGGCGTTGTCGCGCACATGGCCGCCATTGAAGTCGGTGGCGATGGCGCCTGGCGCCACGGTGTTGGCGGTGATGCCGCGCGCGCCAAGCTCCTTGGCAAGGTAGCGCGTGAACACCTCGATGCCGCCCTTCATCATCGCGTAGGCCGACGATCCGGGCGCGGCGAAACGGGCCAGCCCGCTCGAGATGTTGATGATGCGGCCGCCATCGCCGATCAGCGGCAGCAGCGCCTGGGTCAGGAAGAACACGCCCTTGAGATGGGTGTTCATCAGCGTGTCGAATTCCTCTTCCGTCGTCTCGGCGATCATCTTGCGCAGGCCGGTGCCGGCATTGTTGACGAGATAGTCGAAGCGGTCGCGCTGCCAGGTTTCGTGAAGCGTCTTCTTCAACGCCTCGACGAAAGCCGGGAAGCTGGCGACGGCGCCGGTATCCAGCTCAAGCGCGGCGGCCCGGCCGCCGGCGTCCTCGATCTCGGCGATTGCCGTCTTCGCCTCATCGGCGCGAGAGCGATAGGTGACGATGACGTCGACACCCCGGCGGGCGAGGTTGACCGCGGTATTGCGGCCGAGGCCGCGGCTGCCGCCGGTGATGAGGGCAATGGGACGAGTGGTCATGGCGAAATCTCCTTCTTCTTGGATGGAGATGCATATACTCGCCTGACCGTCCGATATAATCGGGCATGGATTGCCAACACTATTCAGTCTATGCGAACAATCGGCGATGGATCGGTTTGACAGCATGCGGCTCTTCACCCGCGTCGTGGAACGCCACAGCTTTACCGCGGCTGCCGCCGATCTCGGCCTGCCGCGCTCCAGCGCCACCGCCGCGATCAAGCAGCTTGAGGAGCGGCTCGGCGTGCAACTGCTCCGACGCACCACGCGCCACGTCACCACGACGCTCGACGGCGAGGCCTATTACCAGCGCTGCCTCGGCATTCTCGCCGACATCGAGGACGCCGAGGGCACCTTTGGCGCGCATGAAGTGCGCGGGCGGCTCAGCATCGACATCAACGGCCATTTGGCCCGCACCCTGGTCATCCCGGAATTGCCGGCGCTGCTCGCGCGCCATCCCGGGCTCAGCGTGCATATCGGCGAGGGCGATCGCTTCGTCGACCTGGTGCGCGAGGGCGTCGACTGCGTGGTGCGTGCCGGAACACTGCCCGACAGCGACATGATCGCGCGCCGCATCGGCATGGCGCGCGAAGCGACACTCGCCAGCGCCGCCTATATCGAGCATCACGGCCTGCCGAGCACGCTGGACGAGCTCGCCGGGCATATGATGATCGGCTTCGTCTCGTCGCGCACCGGCCAGGTGATGCCGCTGGAGTTCACCGTCGACGGCAAGATCCGCGAGATCGTGCTGCCATCGCGCGTCACTGTCTCCAATTCCGACACCGCCGCCACGCTGGTGCGCCAGGATTTTGGCCTCTACCAGGCGCCGCGCCGCCGCTTCGCCGCCGACATCGAGGCCGGCCGGCTGGTCGAGGTGCTGCCCGGCAACCCGCCGACGCCGACGCCGATCTCGGTGCTCTATCCGCGCAGCCGACAATTGTCGCCACGGGTGCGGGTGTTCGTGGACTGGCTGGTGGAGATCCTGGGGCCGAAGCTGGATGTGTCTTAGGAGATCTTCGCAATGCTGGCGGGACAGCGCCCCCTCTGGCCTGCCGGCCATCTCCCCCACGAGGGGGGAGATCAGCTGTCGCGCCGGCTTTCGCCACTCTCCGACGTTGAAGAAAGGGCGCCGCCGGCAAAGCTGCCAATCTCCCCACCTGTGGGGGAGATGTCCGGCAGGACAGAGGGGGGCGCGAAGGAACTCCACGGTTCCATTCTTCAGCAAGCCGAGACCTA
>NZ_VFTL01000043.1:0-53791 GCF_006439385.1 Mesorhizobium sp. B3-1-7 | reverse complement strand
GTTCGATTGAGTGGCAGAAACCTCGATCGTCCCGTTCCTTCGCGCCCCCCTCTGTCCTGCCGGACATCTCCCCCACAAGGGGGGAGATCAGCAGTTCCGTCGCCGGCTCTCCTTTTGCAACGCCGGCCATTGGCGAAAGCAGACGCGACAGTTCAATCTCCCCCCTTGTGGGGGAGATGTCCGGCAGGACAGAGGGGGGCGCGACAGAACGCGACCTATCCACGATTGGCGAAAACCAGGCACGCCGCCTCGGCCGCGACATCGGTTTTGTCTTCCAGGACCCTTCCTCCAGCCTCGACCCGGTTATGACGGTCGGCAGACAAATCGCCGAAGTCGCCCACACCCACCTTAACCTGAACTGGTCGCAGGCCCTCGCAAGGGCCAAAACCCTCCTCGAACGCGTCCGCCTGCCCGACCCTGGCGCCACCCTCCACGCCTACCCTCACCAGCTCTCCGGCGGCCAGAAGCAGCGCGTGGCCATCGCCGCGGCAATTGCCGCCGGCCCCAGACTGTTGATCGCCGACGAAGCGACCAGCGCGCTCGACACCATCGTCCAGGCCGAGATTGCCGCCCTGATCCGCAGGCTGGTGACCGAGGACGGCATGACGCTGCTTTTCATCAGCCACGACATCGCGCTCGCCGCCTCGCTTGCCGATCGTATCGCGGTACTGCGCCACGGCGAACTGATCGAGCTCGGCGAGACGGACCAGATCATCAATGCGCCGCGCCATGCCTATACGCGGTCCCTGCTCGATGCCCATCTCGGCCTCGACGCCAAGCCCTTGCTCGGCCGGCAAGGCGCCTCGGCATGACCGTGCTTGCCGTCTCCAGTCTCGCCAAGCGCTACCATCGTGGCGGCAGGCCTTTCGCGGCGATCGACGACGTGTCCTTCGAGATCGAGGCGGCCGAAACCCTGGCGCTGGCAGGTCCCTCCGGCAGCGGCAAATCGACGATCGCCAGGCTGGTGCTGCGTCTGATCGAGCCCGATGCCGGCCGCATCAAGTTCGAAGGCGTGGACTTCCTCGCTCTGTCGGGCGCCGCGCTGCGCGCGCGCCGCGCCCGCCTGCAAATGGTGTTCCAGGATCCGCTCGCCGCCTTCAATCCGCGCGCCACGGTGGCGCGCGTGCTGGACGATCCCCTGCGCGTTCACAACATCGCCTCGCGCGCGGAGCGCCCGCGCCGGATCGCGGCGCTGCTGGAACGTGTCGGCCTCGACGCCAGCCTCGCCAGCCGCGCCATCCACGAGATTTCCGGCGGCCAGCGCCAGCGCGTGGCGATCGCCCGCGCCATCGCCACGCGGCCGTCGCTGATCGTCCTCGATGAGGCGGTGTCGGCGCTCGACGTATCGGTGCGCGGGCAGATCCTGGAATTGCTGCTCGACCTGCAACGGCAGGAACGGATCGCCTATCTGTTCATTTCCCATGACCTCGGCGTCATCCGTGCCGTGGCGCACCGCGTCATCATCCTCGATGCCGGCAGGGTCGCCGAGAGCGGCGATGCCCGCGCCGTCATCGCCAACCCGCAATCGGCGATCGGCAAGGCGCTGGTGGCGGCGACGCCGAAGCTTGTAAGAACCAATCAGGACTCACCATGACCGATCCCGAATCCGCCAGAGCCGAAAAGTTGTCGGGCGAGCTCGACTCCGCCTTCCGCAACCGCGCCGACCTCTACCGCCTCTTCCTCGAAGAGTTGACCGCCGAGCTCGGCGCCGAGAAGGCCGAGGCGGTGATGATCCGCAGCATCGAGAAGCGCGGCCGGGAGGTCGCGGCGGCGGCCTTCGCCGGCTTCGGCCCCAATGACGCGCCGGCGATCGGCGAAGCGTTTCTCGCCGTCAGCCCGGATGGCGGGCGCATGTATCCCACCGATGTCGAGCGAGGGCAGGACCACATTGCCTTCAAGGTGAAGCGCTGCCCGCTGAAGGATGCCTGGGTCGAGGCCGGCGTCGGCGAGGAGAAACTCGCCACGCTCTGCCGCATCGCCGGCGCCTTCGACCGCGGCCTGTTCGAGGCGACCGGCGTGCGCTTCGCCAATGTCACCTGGACACCGGGCCACGGCTCCGGCTGCTGCCACATCGCGCTGACCAATCGAGACGCTTAGCCACGAAATTAAAGCATGTCTCCCGAAAGTGGGAACCGGTTTCGGGACAAAGACATGCGTAAAATCAAAGCCCTAAAGCGCACGGAGCGGATCTGAAAGATCGCGACGCGCTTTAGCTCTCGGCAAAGACGTGCAGCTCGCCGCCTGCCTCGTCGATCGCGGCGCGCAGTGCCGCCGTCGGCTCGCTGTCGGTGACGACGTCGGAAATCTCGCTCAGCGCGCAGACGCGTTCGAGGCCGCTGCGGCCGAACTTGTCGTTGGTGACGACCAGCATCGTCGACAGCGATCTTCCCATCATCGCGCGCTTCACCGCCGCGGCGCCCGAAATCATGTCGCTCGGGCCTTCGGCATTCAGCGCCGAGGCGCCGATGATGGCGACGTCGGCATTGTAGCGCCGCACGAATTCGACCGTATCCTCGCCGAGCACGGCGGCCTCGCGGCTGTCATAGGTGCCTGGGCAAAGGATGACGCGAAAGGTCGGATTGGCGCCGGCCACCGAGGCGGCGCCGATGGAGTTGGTGATGATTGTCAGGTCCCTGCCAAGCTGCGACAGGCTGCGCGCGACCTCGTAGGTGGTCGATCCGCCATCGATCATCACGATGCGGCCTCGCTCGATCAGTCCGGCGGCGCCGCGTCCGACGCGAGCCCGCTCCTCGACCATGGTAAGGCCGCGTTCGGCGATCACCGGTTCCGAAGTCACCAGCGAAATGGTGGCGCCGCCGTAGGTGCGGTTGATGAGCCCCGCCTCGCCGAGCTCGATCAGGTCGCGGCGGATGGTCTCGCCGGCGACGCCGATCCGGCGCGCAAGCTTCGAGATGCGGATCGAGGCCGAGCGCCGCACCTCCGACAGGATCAGCTCATGGCGCTCCTTCTTCGTCAGCCGGCCCGGCTCGATATTCATCGCTCTTCCCTCTCAAGGCCCCCGGCGCGGAGACATTAGCCACGCCGGGGACAGGAAAGCCAGCGTCAGTGTCTGAGCCGATCGCGCATGGCGTACCACAGCATGCCGAGCACATAGAGCGGGCCGCGCAACGCCGTGCCGCCCGGGAACGGCAGCGGCGTCAGCGTCGAGAACAGGTCGAGCCGCGAGGCATCGCCCGTGATCGCTTCCGCCAGAAGCTTGCCCGACAGCGTCGACAGGATGACGCCCTTGCCGGAATAGCCATGCGCGAAATAGACCTCGCCATAATGCCCGACATGCGGCAGGCGCGACGTCGTCACCGACACCAGCCCGCCCCAGGCATGGTCGATGCGGCAGCCCTGGAGCTGCGGAAAGGTCTTTTCCATATGCGGCCGCACGAAGCCGGCGATGTCGGCCGGCGGCGACGGCGTGTAGCGCTCGCCACCGCCGAACAGCAGGCGGCCATCGGCCGACATGCGGTAGTAGTTGACGACGAACAGCGTATCCGAGACGGCGACATTCGCCGGGATGACATTGCGCTCGCCCAAGGGCTCGGTGGCGACGATGTAATTGCCGACCGGCATGATGCGGCTGTTGACGCGCGGCTCCAATCCTTTCAGCAACGCATCGCCGGCCAGCACCATATGCCTGGCGCGGACTGAACCCTTGTCGGTGAACACCCGGATGGACGGCTCCCGCTCCAGCCGGACGGCAACCGAGTTCTCATGGATGACGACACCGGCGGCGGAAGCGGCGCGGGCGAGCCCCAGCGTGTAGTTCAGCGGATGCATATGGCCGCCGAGCCTTTCGTAGACCGCGCCCTGATAGGGCGTATCCACCATCTGACGCGCCTGCGAAGCCGACAGGATCTCGACATCGGTGAACTTCATCACCTTGGCAAGGCATTCGGCCTCTTGCTCGAAGTCGCGCACATCCGAAGCGCTGACGGCGCCGACCAGATGGCCGGTCTGGCGCAGATCGCAGTCGATGCCGTGACGCTCGATGATGTCGAGCACCAGCCCGCGCGCCTCGAAGGCGAGGTCGAACAGCGCCTTTGCCCGTTCCGGCCCAAAGCTCTTGACCAGGCCCCTGGCGCCCTTGCGCAGGCCCGGGATCATCTGGCCGCCATTGCGGCCCGAGGCGCCCCAGCCGATCTTGCCGCCTTCGAGCAGCACCACTTTAAGACCACGCTCGGCCGCATGCAGCGCCGCCGAAAGGCCGGTGCAGCCACCGCCGACCACAACCAGATCGGCCTCGACATCGCCGGCAAGTGCTGGATGGTCCGGCGCCGGATTGGCGGTGGCGACATAATAGGATTTGCCGATATCGAGACCGGAATTGAAACCTGTCGAACGCGAAGCCATGGTCACACCTTGAGCAGCAGATGGTCGCGTTCCCAGGACGTCACGACGCTCTGGAACAGGTCGAGCTCGACGCTCTTCACGCGCAGATAGGTCTGGAAGAAATCCTCGCCGAGCAACGCCCGCACGGGCTCGCAGGCGGCGAAGCGGTCGAGCGCTTCCTCCATCGTCTTTGGCAGTGTGCTCTTGCTTTTATAGGCATTGCCGAAGGCTTCCGGCGAGCGCGCCAGCTTCTCCTCGATACCGAGATAGCCGGCGATCAGCGAGCCGGCCATGGCAAGGTAGGGATTGGCGTCCGCCCCCGGCAGCCGGTTTTCGATGCGGCGCGCGGCGCGCCCGCCCATCGGCACGCGCAGGCCGCAGGAGCGGTTGTCGTGCGACCATTCGATGTTGGCGGGAGCGCTGTGGTTCGGTCGGATGCGCCGGTAGGAGTTCACGTTGGGCGCGAACAGCGGCATGATTTCGGGGATGTATTTCTGCAGGCCGCCGATGAACTGCGCGAACATCCCGGTGTCCTCGCCGTCTTCGCCGGCAAACAAGGGCTCGCCCGCTTCATCGACGATCGACATGTGCAGATGCATCGAGCTGCCGGCCTGCGCGGCGATCGGCTTGGCCATGAAGGTGGCGTGCATGCCATTCGCCTGCGCCGCCTGGCGCGCCAGGCGTTTGAACAACAGCACCTTGTCGGCAAGCACCAGCGGATCGCCATGCAGGAGATTGATCTCGAGCTGCGCGGTGCCGGATTCGTGGATCAGCGTGTCGAGCGGCAGACCTGTGACGGCGGCATGTTCGTAGATCCGTCGCGTCACCGCTTCGAACTCCTCCATCGCCTGCATGTCGTAAGGGTGCTGCACGCTTTCCGGCCGACCGTTGCGCCCGGTCGGCGCGGTGATCGGGCGATCCGGATCGGGGTTCGGCGCCGTGAGATAGAATTCGAGCTCCGGCGCCATCACCGCGCGCCAGCCACGCCGGCGGTAAAGGTCGAGCACGGCCCTCAGCACATGGCGCGGCGAGGCCATCCACGGCCGGTCGTCCATATGGAAGGTGTCGGCAAAGACATAGGCCTTTCCGGCGCTGCCGGGCGCGACGCACAGCGTGGAAGTGTCCGGCACCATGCGCATGTCGGGGTCCGAATAGGCAAAGCCCTCGTCGATGGAGCCGGAATAGCGGCCGTCGATGGCGACCAGGAAGGCGCTGCTCGGCAGATAGAGCGCGCGGTCCTCGAGCGATTTGAGGAATTTCGCGACCGGCAAGGTCTTGCCGCGCAGCACGCCGTTGACGTCGGGCACGAAGCATTCGACTTCGTTGATCGCGTGCGTCTTCAGCCAGCCTTGCGTGTCCGCGCCCGGGAATGAGGTGTTCAGATTGTCAGGCATTGGTCATGTCCGTACGAAGGAGAGATCGCTTCGGCGGGCATGTCCGTTCCGGGTGGGGCGTTATCTGAGCTGCGTTATCCGAGAACGGACGCCCGCCTGATGACCGGCCGAAAGGCCGGGTCCAGCGCGCCCTGCACGCCTTCGGTCCAGCCGTCGCGAACGACATGCGAGCCGACCTTGGTCTCCTCCGCGCGCTGCAGGTTCTCGTGACGGCAGCAGCGCATGATCAGCGATACCCCGTACGCGCAAACGAGATACCGCAGGCAAAAATCGGATGCCTTTCGCGGTATTGATGTTTTGCTTGCATGACGGGTCTCACTAAAGGTGGAATTATGGTTTGACCGATCATCGCCGCCGGCGCAAGTCCGCTTTGCTGGACCAGATCAGCCGATGCTCTCGCCGCCATCGACGACCAGCGCCTGCCCGGTCATGAAAGACGAGCGGTCGGAGACGAGGAACAGGATCGCTTCGGCGATCTCCTCCGCGTTCGCCCAGCGCCCCATCGGGATCTTGGTGCGGACATAGTTTTCGATCGCGTCGCGGCCGCCCATCTGGGCGATGAACGGCTCATTGAACGGCGTGTCGACCCAGCCCGGGCAGAGCGCGTTGATGCGCACATTGTGCCTGGCGTAGTCGAGCGACATCTGCCTGGTCATCGCCACCACGGCGTGCTTTGATGTGGCATAGGCGATCATCTCGCGGTCGTAGAAGACACCGGAATTGGACGCCGTGTTGAGGATGACGCCGCCACCTTGGGCAATCATCGCCGGCATGACGGTCTTCGCCGCCAGGAATTGCGCCCGCACATTGATGCGCCATGAGGCGTCCATGCCGTCGGTGCCGACTTCCGTCAGCGTGCCGCCGACCTGGATGCCGGCATGGCTGTGCAGGATATCGATCCGGCCGTGCTTGCCGAGCGTTCCCTGGATGAGCTCTTCGACGGCCGTGTCGTTGCCGACATCGGTGGCGACAGCCTCGGCGCGGCCGCCGGCGTCGCGGATGCCGGAGGCGGTGGCTTCGCCCGCCGCCGGATCGCGGTCCGCGATCACCACGAGCGCCCCTTCCCTGGCCATGATCGTCGCCCCGGCGCGCCCGATGCCCGACCCCGCGCCCGTCACCACGGCGATACGGTCTTTCAGGATCATGGATTGCTCTTTCAAGGCGATGGCTTTCGACGGCCGAGCTGCCATTGCGCAAGCAGCACGAGCAGGACGGATGCGCAGAGCACGATCGTCGCGATGGCATTGATCTCCGGCGTCACGCCGCGCCGGATCGAGGCGAAGACATAGATCGGCAGCGTGGTCTGCGCGCCGGCGACGAAGAAGGCGATGATGAAGTCGTCGAAGGAGAAGGTGAAGGCGAGCAGGAAGCCGGCGATCACCGCCGGCATGATCTGCGGGAGCACGATCGATCGGAACGTCGTCAGCGGCGTGGCATAGAGATCGCTCGAGGCCTCGACCAGATTGCGGTCGAGGCTGCTGAGCCGCGTGCCGACGATCATCGTCACCAGCGCCATCGAGAACAATCCGTGCGCGGCGATGATCGAGCCGTAGCCGAGCGAGAGCCGCGGCGGCTGGTCGGTCGGCCACAGCGAAGCGAGGAACGGATTGAGGACGGCGAAGAGTTGCACCAGCGCCACCAGCGTCGAGATGCCGATGACGACGCCCGGAACGACGATCGCGGCGCCCAGCAGCGCGTCGAACAGCGCCCGCGTCCGCGCGCCGACGCTCTGCAGCCCGAGCGCCGCGGCCGTGCCGCAGAAGGCCGCGAGCAGCGCGCTCGTCGTGGCGATGAACAGGCTGTTCTTCAGCGCTTCGACCAGGAAGGGATTGGACAGCGCCTTGCCGTACCATTGCACCGAGAAGCCGGTGAACTCGCTGGCATGATGCCCGGCATTGAAGGAGAACAGCACGACCAGCGCGATCGGCAGATAGAGGAAGGCAAAGACGGCAAAGACGAAGGCGCGCATCAGATCAGGTCCACCCGGCGTGCGCCCGAGAGCCGGGTCGAGATGCGATTGGCGACGATCAGCACCACGACCGAGACCAGCACCAGCGTGATGGCGATAGCCGATCCGAACGGCCAGTTGCGCGATTGCAGGAAGAGATCGACCAGCGCGTTGCCGATGAAGAACACCTTGCCGCCGCCGAGCAGCGTCGGGATCAGGTACTCACCGAGCAGCAGGATCATCACCAGCGAGAAGCCGGTCATGACGCCGGGCAGCGACAGCCTCAGCGTCACACCGAGGAAGGTCGACAGCGGCGTCGCACCCAGATCGGCGGAAGCCTCCAGCAGCCGGCGGTCGAGCCGCTCCAGGCTGACATAGATCGGCAGGATCATCAGCGGCAGGTAGCCGTAGACGATGCCGAGCAGAACCGCGCCCGGCGTGTTGATCAGCCGCAGGTCCTCGATGCCGACATAGGCGAGCAGGGCCGGGATGCCGCGCCCACCGAGGATGTACATCCAGGCATAGGTGCGCATCAGAAGGCTGGTCCAGAACGGGATGACGATCAGCGCGAGCAGGATCAATCGCCAGCGATCCGGTGCCCGCAACGCCAGATAATAGGCGACGGGATAGGCGACGAGCAGGCAAGCGAGCGCTCCGGCGGGGGCCAGCACCATCGTGTTCCAGAACGCGGTCGCCCGCGCAGGCAGATTGGCGTATTGCGCGAAAGTCAGCGCTGCCTGGTAGCCGCCTTCGGGCGCTCGCTCGCCGACGCTGAAGATGGCGATGGCGACGAAGGGCAGCACCAGGAAGACGACCAGCCAGAGCGCCGCCGGAGCAAGCAGCAGCGCCGTCATGAGGTTTTTGCGAAAGAGACTGCCGCGCATCGATAAAGCCGGTTGGGAGCCGGCGGACATTCGTCCGCCGGTCACATTGTCTGGTTCGGGTTTGTGGCCGTTCCCGCTCAAGCCGACTTGAAGCGCGCCATCAGCTCGGCGCGGCCCGGATCGGTGAGCGTCGCGGCGGCGCCGAACTCCAGTGGCTTCAACAGGTCGGCGGCCGGATAGAGGATCGGATTGTCCAGCACTTCCTTCGGCAGCAGCGCGTTGACGCGCGCGTCGGTCGAGGGCGCGCCATTGGCCAGATGCTCCTTCACCGCGACCTTCGGGTTCATCAGGTAGTTGAGCAGCGCGTAGCCGGCCGGCTTGTTCGGCGCATCCTTCGGAATCGCGTAGAAATCGGTCCAGATCTCGCCGCCTTCCTTGCCGAGCACATAGGCGATTTCGGGGATGTCGCGATGGAGCTGCGCCCCGTCATTGGTCCAGCACATCGTCATCCAGGCATCGCCGGCGCGCATTCCCGGCTGATAGTCGCTCGACACCGCGAACAGATGCGGCTTGACCTTGAGCAGCAGTTCCTCCGCCTTGGCGAGCTCGTCCTGCTTCAGCGAATTGAAGGAATAGCCGTAATATTTCAGCGCATTGCCGATCGTGGTCAGCTGATAGTCGTGCACCATCGTGCGGCCGTCGCCTTCGGCCATCGCCGTGTCCCAGAATTCCTTCCAGCTCGACATCGGCTTGGTGAGCTTCTTGGTGTTCACGGCAAAACCGGTCGTGCCCCAGTTCTTCGGCACAGCGTAGGTCGTCCCGTCGATCGTGCCCTCGGCGGTGAAGCGTGCATCTTCCGACTTGCCATCGAAATTGCCGAGCTTGGCCATGTCGAGGGCTTCGATGATGCCGAGCTTCTTGTAGGTCGAGATGGTGTAGTTGGTCGGCACGAACAGGCTCCAGCCCGAGCCGCCGGCCTGCAGCTTGGCCAGCATCTCCTCATTGGAGCCGAAGACGTTGACCTCGACGGCGACGCCCGTATCGGCCTTGAAATTCTCGAAGGTCTGCGGGTCGTGGTAGTTCGGCCAGGTGGCGATCGACATGCGGTCGCCGAGGTTCTCAGCGGCAAAGGCTGGCGTCGGCATGATGCCGAGCTCGCGCGCCATCACCGCGGTCGCGACGCCGAGGCCGGTGAGGCCGAGGAAATCGCGCCGGCTGATCGAGCCGCGCTTCAGGCGCATCAACTGGTCGACGAATTTATCGGGGCTTATCGGCAGTCCGTCACGATAGGATTTTGGCATGTTGGTCTTCCCTCTGGTTGGTCCCGTTGTTCTTGGGTCCCGGAAACGCCAGCGGCGTTCCGGCGGCAAAGCCGATGGCGACGGGTTCGCCCGGCTTGAAGAGATTGCCCTGGCCGATCACGTGATCGGCCTTGGCGAGCAGCGATCCGATACCCTGGACCTCGATCGCGTATTCCGCCGTCGAACCCAGGAAGATGCGGTTGCGGACGATGCCTTTCAGGCTGCCGCCTCCGGGCGCTGAGAGGCTGAGCGATTCCGGCCGCAGGCTGACGGATACGGCCTCGCCGCGGCTGAGCGGCACCCGCTTGCGCGCCGAAATCACAGTGCCGTCGGCGAGCGTGACATCGACGAAATCGCCGGAGAGCCCGGCCACCTTGCCGCTGACGAGATTGGTCTTGCCGACGAAATCCGCCACGAACAGGTCGGCCGGCTCGTCATAGATTTCGCTTGGCTGTCCGATCTGGACGACGCGGCCGCCATTCATGACGCAGACGAAGTCGCTCATCGACAGCGCTTCCTCCTGGTCGTGGGTGACCAGCACGAAAGTGATGCCGATCTCGCGCTGCAGGTTCTGCAGCTCGATCTGCATGTCGGTGCGCAGCTTCTTGTCGAGCGCCGCCAACGGCTCGTCGAGGAGCAGCACCGCCGGCTTGTTGACCAGGGCGCGGGCGAGTGCCACGCGCTGCTGCTGGCCGCCGGAAAGCTCGTGGATCTTGCGGCGTCCGTAGCCGGCGAGCTGCACCATGGCCAGCGCCTCGCCGGCCCTCCAGGAGATATCGCGCGACGACAGCCTGGGTCTCGCCTGGCGCAGCCCGTAGGAGATGTTCTCCTCGACATCGAGATGCGGGAACAGCGCATATTGCTGGAACACCATGTTGACCGGCCGCCGGTAGGGCGGCGTGCCGGCCATGTCGCGGCCGCGGATCAGCACCTGGCCTTCGCTCGGCTGCTCGAAGCCGCCGATCATGCGAAGGCAGGTCGTCTTGCCGCAGCCTGAGGGGCCGAGCAGCGCGACGAAGGCGGAAGGCGGGATGGCAAGGTCGATGCCGCTGACCGCGGTGACCGCGCCGTAGCGCTTGGTGACCGCGCGAAATTCGATATCGGGCACTGCAGTCAAGCCACGGGCTCCAGCGACAGCGTGAGGCAATGCCCTGACGCTAGCAGAGGCAATGCCGCCTAGTATATACCTCGCAGGTGGTATATTTAGCTGATTTTATCGTTTGGAGGGGTATGAATTGGCCGCTTCCCGCAGTGACGACTACAACGCCTTGGCCACCGTCATCGCCGCGTCGCGCGAGACCGGCGGCGACCATTTCGGCAAGGCTATCGTCGGCTGGCTGCGCGGGCACGTCCGTTTCGACCACTGCGTGATCTTCGGCTATCGCGGCGCCGCGAGGCCGCCGCTCCTGTTCGAGACCTTCTCGCCGACGGAAAGCCACATCTTCGTCGCGCTCTATCAGGAAGGACCCTATCTGCTCGACCCCTTCCATCACGCCGCCGTCGAGCGCAAGGAAGGCTTTTGGCGCATGCGCGAGCTTGCGCCCGACCGCTTCTATGCCAGCGAATATTACCGGTCCTATTACAGCCAGACCCGCCTTGCCGAGGAAGTCGGCTTCTTCGTGCCGCTGGCCGGCAAGGACGCGCTGGTGGTGTCGCTGATGCGGCTGCGCGCTACCGGGCCGTTCGGAACGGCGGATGCCAGGCTGCTGCGTGACATGGCGCCGGCGGTGATCGGCTTCTGCAGGCAGCGCTGGCCGTCCCTGCCTACCGAAGAGGTCGCGACCCAGCCCTCCGGCGAAACCATCGCAACAGCCAACGAACTCGATCGCGCGCATATCTGGAAGAGCCTGTCGCTGACCTCACGCGAAAAGCAGGTCGTCGACCTTGTGCTCCAGGGCCACTCCACGGAATCGATCGCCAGGACGCTGCGCATCGTGCCGGGGACGGTGAAGGTCCACCGCCGCAACATCTACCGCAAGCTCAAGATCAAGTCGCAGGCGGGTCTCTTCGCGCGCTTCGTCGAGATCATCGACGCGCGGATCGGATAGCAACGCCGGCCGCCCTTGCGGCGGTTCGCGTTGAGCGTCTATCGTGCGGCCGAAACGGCCGGTCAGCGATCCCGGCGGCGGATCAGCTGACGAAACAGATCTCAGGACGGATGAAGTAACGCATCGCCAATGGCCGACAAATCGCAATTCGGACTGACCGCTGTCGATACCGTTCCCCTGCATGAGAAAGTCTATCTGGAACTCGTGCGCGCCTTGATGTCGGGGCAACTCCAGCCTGGCCAGAAGCTGACCTCGCGCAAGCTCGCCAAGGAGCTCGGCACCAGCGACATGCCGGTGCGCAGCGCCTTCATGCGGCTGCAGGCGCTGAGAGCCCTGAGCCCGATGCCGAACGGCAGCGTCGAGGTGCCGCTGATTTCGGCCGACCGCTTCCAGCAACTGACCGCCGTGCGCACGATCCTGGAAGGCACGGCCACCGAGCTCGCGACGAAACTCATCAACGGCAACAATCTGCGCGCGATCCGGCGCCACTGCGCCGAGCTTACTGAAGCCGCCCGCGGCGGCGGGATCGATAACTATCTGCGCAAGAACTATGACTTCAAATTCTCGATCTACCGCCATTGCGGCAACGAGCAGATGCTCTTCCTGATCGAGACGGTATGGATGCAGGTCGGCCCCTTCCTGCGAAACCTGCACATCGGCTTCGAGGATGACCTGGCCGGCATTCTCGGCATCGACTATCACGAGGAGGTCGTGGCGGCGATCGAGGCCGGCGACGGCGAAAGGGCGCGCGCCGCGATCGTGCGCGATATCGCCGAGGGCGCGGCCCACATCCTCGGCCAGGTGAAATTTCCGGAACTGCGCCACTGACGGGCAAGCCGGTCTCGAATCCGGCTTGGCTTTCGTCGATCGGGTCGCTATGTTGCGATCGCAGATCGCACAATTTGGACCCGAAATGCCGCCTGATATCCCAGCTAGTGACTTGAAAAAATGAAGGAAAACCACCCGGCAGCAGCCGTGTTGGCCTTCACGAACTCACAAGCTGAAAATTGGATATCGTAGCCGACAGGGCTACAGCACCTAGAAAAGGGGCTGGAAATTGAGCGATGCGATTGCGGACGTTTTGAAGTGGCTGGACGGCAGGAAGGACATCCAGAGCCTGCGGGCGGCGGTGTGCGACCTGAACGGCATCATGCGCGGCAAGCGCATTCCGGTCGAGCAGGCGCGCAAAGCGCTCGAAGGCAAGCTGCGCATGCCCTACTCGGCCATCGGGCTCGACATATGGGGCGAGGACATCGAAGGCAACGCCCAGGTGTTCTCGACCGGCGACGCCGACGGGCTTTGCCATTGGACGGGGCGCGGCATACTGCCCGTCAACTGGACCGCGCACCCGACGGCGCTGTTGCCGGTCTGGCTGGCGGACGACAGCGGCGCCCCCTACCTCGGCGATCCGCGCCGCGCGCTGGCACGCATCCTCGACCGCTACGCCGCCCTCGGCCTGACGCCCGTCACCGCGACCGAACTCGAATTCTACCTTGTCGATCCAACCTCGCAGCGGCCTGTCGGACCGGTTTCGCCGGTAACCGGGCGGCGTCTCGATTCCGACGCGGCGCTTTCGATCGACGAGGTCGACGATTTCGAAGCCTTCATCCACGATATCTACGAAGCCTGCCGCATGCAGGACATTCCGGTCGACACCGCGATCGCCGAGAACGGCGTCGGCCAGTTCGAGATCAATCTCAACCACGTGCCCGACGCCCTGCGCGCCGCGGACGACGCCGTGCTCTTCAAGCGCACCGTCAAGGGCATTGCCCGCAAACATGGCTTCGCCGCCTGCTTCATGGCCAAGCCCTATGGCGAACGCGCCGGAAACGGCTTCCATGTCCATTTCAGCGTCCTCGACAAGGACGGCCGCAACATCTTCGATGACGGCTCGGATCAGGGCTCCGACACCATGCGCCATGCGGTTGGCGGCCTGCTTGCCGCGATGGCTCAAAGCACGCTGGTGTTCGCGCCGCATTTCAATTCCTACCGCCGGCTGCGGCCGCGTTCCTATGCGCCGACCGCCGTCGCCTGGGGTTATGAAAACCGCATGGTGGCGATACGCATTCCGGGCGGCCCGTCGGCGGCGCGGCGCATCGAGCATCGCGTCTCCGGCGCCGACGCCAATCCCTATCTGGTGCTGGCGGCGATCCTCGGCGCGGCGTTGATCGGCATCGAGCGCCAGCTCTCGCCCGGCGAGCCGACCGGCGGCGAGGGCCAGGGGCTGACACTCGCCAAGCTGCCGCCCGATTGGGCCTCGGCGATCGCCGCCTTCGAAGCTGGCCCGCGCGTTGCCGAGATCTTCCCGGATGTGCTGCGCGACGCCTTCATCGCCTGCAAGCGCCAGGAGCTGAACACTTTCGCGCTCAACGTCAGCGACTTCGAGATCGAAACCTATCTCGAAAGTGTTTGAGATGCGCGGGTCACTGCCGCAATCCTGAACTACCGGGCCAGGCGTCTGGCCGCGCGGATTATCTGATGGCGTCCCGCTGTAACGACCTTGCATTGGCAGCGAACGCCTCGCTCAGGCGTGCTGCAATTCGTTCCCTGTCTGTCTGCCCGTAGATTTGCGATATCCGGCAATCTGATGGTTCTAGATCACCGCTTCCTCGAGGAACGGTTCGTTGCGCGCGATCCTTTCGTAGCAGAATGGCGAAAGGTCCAGCGTCTGGAACGCGCCGTGGACGATCAGCTCCGACACCGCACGGCCGACCGCCGGCGACTGCTGCAGGCCGTGCCCCGAAAAGCCGTTGGCGAACATGAAGTTCTTCACTTGCGGGTGGAAGCCGACAATGCCGTTGTGGTCGAGCATGTTGTATTCGTAATGGCCGGTCCAGCTCGTCTGCACCTTCAGCGCGTCGAAGGCCGGGATGCGGTGCCAGAGCGCCGGCCAGATACGGTCGTCGAACTCCTCGAAATGCATTTCGAAGTCGTCGTAGTCGGCCGGCCCGTCGCCCTGCGGCGTGTTGCCGGTGAGGAAAAGCTCGCCCTCCGGCCGCACGAAAGTGCCTGAAAGGTCGATGACATTGGGCATGCGGCCCGGGATCGCATTGGCGCTGGCAAACACGAAGCTGTAGCGCTTGTAGGGCGCGACCGGAATGGACAGCCCGGCCATGGCGGCGACCTGCTGGGCTCGCGGACCTGCCGCGTTGACCAGCGTTCCGCAAGCGACCGTCTCGCCCGTCGAGAGCCGCACCGAGACGACCCGCCCGTCAACGACGTCCAGCGCCGTCACGGCATTGTCGATATATTCGACACCGCCGCCGCGAGCGGCGCGGCGAAAGCCGTTCAACATGCCCATGGAGTCGAACCAGCCCTCTTCGCGAGCGCCCCACGAACCGCCGCCGAGATCGTCGACATTCAGCCATGGAAAACGTTCCTTCAAGGCGCCCGGTTCGAGGAAGACGGTATGGGCGCCGAGGCTGCGCTGCAGCTCGACCCGTTCGCGCGCCGCCTCCACACCCTCGGGCGAGCAGCAATAGAGATACCCGTGCTCCTTGAAGCCGAGATCGGGCGCCGGCTCGTTCGTGTAGAACGGGGCCATCCGCTCCTGGAAACCACGGATGATCTCGATGCCGAACTGGCTGATCTTCACATTGATCGGATTGGAATATTGCTGGCGGATCGCGCTGGTGGAAAGCGCGGTCGAGGAGAATTCGTAGCTTGAGTCGCGCTCGACCACGAGGATCGAAGCGCCGCTGCCCAGCGCCTGGCTCAGCCAATAGGCCGTCGACGAGCCGACGACCGCGCCGCCGACGATGACGATGTCATAGGCGTTGCGCGACGGTGCTTTGTAAGGGGGGATTGCCATGATTATGCCTACCGATTGAACGAGGCGACCAGGGCGTCCGAACCCCGCGCCAGCAAGCCGAGATCGGAACCGACCGCCACCATGGTGAAGCCGTCGGCGAGGTAGCGGTCCGCATCGGCCTTCACGGGAGCCAGGATGCCGCTGGCCTTGCCTGCCGAGGCGGCGGCCTTGCGTACCGACGATATCGCCTCCTGCACAGGCCCGGCGCCAGGATTGCCCATCGCGCCCATATTGGTGGAGAGGTCGCCCGGCCCGACGAACAGAACGTCCACACCGTCCACCGCCGCGATTTCGGCGGCGTTCGCCACACCGGCCTCGTCCTCGATCTGCACGGCAAGCAATTGCTGCTCGCGCGCCTTGGCGTGGTAGCCGGCGATGCGACCGAAAGCATTGGCGCGGTGGCCGACCGAGAAACCGCGGAAGCCGCCCGGCGCATAGGTCATCGCCGCGACGATTGCGCGCGCCTGCTCGGCCGTGCGCACATTCGGGATCATCAGGCTGCGGGCGCCGACATCCAGCGCCTGTTTCATCAGATTGGGATCGTCGGATGGCAGGCGCACCACGGCTTCGCAAGGAAACGCCGCCACGACCTGCAGCTGCGCCATGATGCTGCGCAGGTCGTTCGGGCTGTGCTCGCCGTCGATCAGCAGCCAGCCCGCCCCGGAGCCCGCGACGACTTCGGTGGTGAGCGCCGAGGCCAGGGAGCACCAGATGCCGATATGAGCCCGGCCGGCCTGTACGGCCGCCTTCAGCGAATTAATGCGCTCCTGCATGTGCGATCGGTCTCCAGTCGTGAAGAAGGTGCATTGAAATTTGTATGATGTCCTATATCATATGCCTAGCTTGAGCTGCAAGGCGCTCCGGCGCCGCATGGGAGTTGCGTATGAAAATCGGCTTCATCGGACTTGGCGTCATGGGCGCGCCGATGGCTCGGCATCTCGCCGATGCCGGGCATGAGATCATCACCGTCCTCAACCGCTCTCCCCTGCCGGAGGCCCTCGACGCATCGGTGGTTGCCTCTCCCGCCGAGGTGGCGCGGGCGTCCGAGTTCGTCATCACCATGTTGCCCGACACGCCCGACGTCGAGCGCGTCCTGTTCGGGCAGAACGGCGTGCTGGAAGGAATTTCGGCCGGCAAGCTGGTCATCGACATGAGCTCGATCAGTCCGATCGCCACGGCCGGCTTCGCCGCGAAGATAAGGCAGGCAGGCGCAGGCTATCTCGATGCGCCGGTCTCCGGCGGTGAGGTCGGCGCCAAGGCGGCCAGCCTCACCATCATGGTCGGCGGGCCGGCCGCCGAGTTCGAGCGCGCGCTGCCGATCTTCGAGAAGCTCGGCAAGAACATCACCTTGATCGGGCAAAACAACGGCGCCGGCCAGACCTGCAAGATTGCCAACCAGATCATAGTCGCGCTCAACATCGAGGCCGTCGCCGAGGCGCTGGTCTTCGCCAGCAAGGCCGGTTGCGATCCGGCCAAGGTGCGCGGCGCGCTGATGGGTGGCTTCGCCTCGTCACGGGTCCTGGAGGTACATGGCGAACGGATGATCGCCCGCAGCTTCGCGCCGGGTTTTCGTATCCGGCTGCATCAGAAGGATCTCAATCTTGCGCTGGAAAGCGCCCGCGCGCTCGGCGTGGCCTTGCCGGGAACGGCAGCAGCGCAGCAGCTGATGAATGCCTGTTCGGCCCGGGCGGGCGGCGCGGAGGCCGACCATTCTTCACTCGTTCGAGCCCTCGAAATCCTCAGTCATCACGAACTCTCAAACGGAAAGGAATAATGATGCGCGGAACCGGCAAGGCCGATGTTTTCGTCATGCTGGCCCATCCCGTAGGCCATGCGAAAAGCCCCGGCATCTTCAACGATATCTTCGAGCAGAAGGGGCTCGACAGCCTGATGGTGCCGCTGAGTTGCCGCCCGGAGGATTTCGACACGTTCTGGGCCGGCATCACGGCAGCCGAGAACATCCGGGGCGTGATCATCTCGGTGCCGTACAAGGTTCCGGTCTTCCACAAATGCGCCGCCGCCCATGATCGCGCTTCGCGCGTGCAGAGCGCGAATTCCGTCCGGCGGCAGGCGGACGGCACCTGGTATGCCGACAATTTCGACGGCGTCGGCTTCATCGAAGGACTGAAGGCCGGCGGACACCGGATCACCGGCAAGCGCATCCTCCAGGTCGGCGCCGGCGGCGCGGGCGCCTCGCTGACTTACTGCCTTGCCGAAGAAGGCGCGGCGGAAATCCGTCTGGCCGACATCGACAAGGAGCGCGCGCAAAAGCTCGCTTCGCTGGTCGGCAAGACTTTTCCCAACTGCCGCATCGAGGTCGGAGGACCCGATCCGTCCGGCATGGATATGGCGATCAACGCCACGCCGTCCGGGCTGAAGGCCACCGACCCGCTGCCGATGGACGTCAGCAAGCTGACGCCGGAGATGACGGTCGTTGACATCATCATGGAGCCGGCCGAGACGGCGCTGCTCAAGGCGGCAAAGGAGATCGGCTGCCGCATCCAGCCGGGACGCCCGATGATGGATTTCCAGGTCGAGGCCATGGCCGAATTCTTCGACATCGAGCGCAAGGATCGCCGCAATGGCTGACGCACCGACCGCCGTCGTCATCGGCGGCACGTCCGGCATAGGCCGCGCGATCGCCGAGCGCTTCGCCGGGGCCGGCTATCAGGTTGTCGTCGCCGGCCGCGATGCCGTCCGAGGCAAGGAAGCCGCCGACGCTTGCGAGAGTGCCGGCGCGCCGCGCGCTCTTTTCGTACAAACCGATGTCGCCGATCCCGCCTCGGTCGAAGGCTTGGCGCGAGACGTCAGCAATGCGTTCGGCACGCCACAGGTCGTGGTCAACTGCGCCGGTATCCTGCAAAGCGGCAAGCACGTTCTCGACCAGGATCTCGACGAAGACGAGCGGATGTGGCGCATCAACTATCGCGGCACGCTGCTCGGCTGCCAGGTGTTCGGCCGGTTGATGTCGGCTGCCGGGCGCGGCGCGATCCTCAATGTCGGCTCACTTGCCTCTTTCGCGCCACTGTCGCTGCCGGCCTACACGCCGGGCAAGCATGCTGTCCTGGCGCTGACGCAAATGCTGGCCGCCGAGCTCGGCCCGCATGGTGTTCGCGTCAATGCCGTGGCGCCCGGCTACACGCTGTCGGACGGGCTGAAGGCAAAGATCGCCAAGGGCGAGCGCAACCCGCAAGCCATCCAGGCTACGACTGCGCTGCGCCGCTTCGTCGAGCCGCGCGACGTCGCCGAGGCTGCCTTGTTCCTCTGCTCCGACCGCGCCGCGTCGATCACCGGCGTCACGCTTCCGGTCGATGCCGGCTGGCTCGTGCAGGCGCCATACGCGCAGTACCTGCAAGGCAACCCCATCCGGCAGGCACCGGCAATCTGAGAGAGAACAAGTGAGCGACATTCAGCGCTTCGACTTCGACACCCGCATCCATCACGGCGTCATCCACAACGGGACGCTCTACCTCACCGGCCAGGTCGCCCGGCCCGGCCAATCGGCGGCCGACCAGATGCGCGAGGTGCTCGGCAAGATCGACGCACTGCTTGCCAAGGCAGGCACGGACAAGACGCGCATCCTCCACGTCCAGATGTGGCTGGACGACGTGCGCGATTTCGACGAGGTCAACACGGTCTGGGACGCCTGGATGCCGAAGGAGCACGCGCCCGCGCGATCCTCCGGCGAAGGCCGGATGGCCAAGCCCGGCATGCTGGTCGAACTGATCGTCACCGCGGCGGTTTGAATGGTCCTGCCGGTTCGGGCATCATCCCCGAATCTGGGTCGAGCGTTTCAGCGTTTCACGGAAACGCCGAACCGCTCTATCTCTTTGTTTCTACGCAATTCCCGACGGAAAACCGCTACACACTTTTCCTGGAATTGCTCTAGGGGAGACTGATGACGAAGCGCAAGCCGCTGTCCACCGTCGTGGCGGAGAGCCTGTCCGAAAAGATCCGCTCCGGATCGCTGCTTCCCGGCGCTCAACTGCCGACAGAGGCGGAACTTTGCGCCGAATACGACGTCAGTCGCACCGTCGTGCGCGAGGCGGTGGCGCGGCTGCGCTCAGAGGGCATGGTTGTGCCGCAACAGGGGCGCGGCATGTTCGTCAGCGAAACGCCCGCGCCGCGCAATTTCTCGATTCCGGAGGAGGCGCTGCGGACATTGCCGGAGACCATCGCGTTGCTTGAGCTCAGATTGAGCGTCGAAGTGGAATCCGCCGGGCTCTGCGCGGAACGGCGGACCGACAAGGAGGCAAGCGACATCCGCGCCATGATGGATGAGATCGACGCCCGGCATGCGGACCCCGCCGCCGTCCAGATCCACTACGACTATGATTTCCACCTCGCCATCGCCAAGTCTGCGCGCAATGAATTCATCCATGGCTTCTTGAGCTATCTCGGGCCGATGATCGTGCCGCGATTCCAGCTCGGCTACGTGGTCGAGCCCGCGCTCAAGGACAGCTACTACGCGCGCATCCACAGCGAGCACAAAGCGATCGTCGATGCCATCGAAAGGCAGGACGCAAGCAAGGCCCGCCAGGCGATGCGCAAGCATCTGCAGAACAGCCTGGGACGTGTGCGCGCGCTGGCGAAAGCTTCGGGCATCGAGGCCACCGAAGCAGAACAGAAAGCCGCCGCCGCCTCGCTTTTCACCGACCTGAGAAAGCCCTTGCCGACAGCCGGATAGTTTGGCCGGCTTCGATGTCGTTCGCCCCCGCCGCCGCGCGCCAAGCCAGTCGTTCGCGAAAGCCGTGTTTTTTCTCGGTTTGCGGCCAATGGCCCGCTCCCGCGCGCTGAAAACGTTGTTTTCCTTGGGCTGTCTGCATTTTCCGCCGCACCGGAAGGTTGGAATATTCCGGTCGGCAGCAAGGCTTTCGAAAGTTTATCTTTCCTTTTTGCTGGTTTTCTTGGTTTCGCGGCGTCGGCCCGCGCCGCACACTGAAAACCAGGCAAATGGGGAAGCCGCAAATGGGGAAGCCCAAGTGACGACAGCCTTCATCACCGGAGCGACGAGCGGCATGGGACGGGCGATGGCGATCGCGCTGAGCGACGCCGGCTACGACGTCTATGCGGCCGGCCGCAGCCAGGCGGCGCTGAAAGACCTGCAGGCCGAGCGCCCGGGCATCGTCCCCATCGCCGTCGACGTCACCGATCGTGAGGCGCTGGAAGCGGTGCTGGCGGATCTCACCATCGATGTGCTGATCAACAATGCCGGCATCATGCCGCCGCTCGGCAATTTCGCCGACATGAAGATCGCCGACATCGACACCACGCTGGAGGTGAACCTCAGCGCGGCGATCCTGCTCACCCGCCTCGTCGTGCCGCAGATGCGCGAGCGGCAGTCGGGCCACATATTGTTCACCGGCTCCGTCGCGGGCCACGCCGCATTCTCCAACATTGCCGTCTATGCGGCCACCAAGGCTGCGATCTCCGGCTTTGCCGCCGCGCTGCGCGCCGACCTCTCCCCGTCCGGCGTGCGCGTCACCGAGATCGTCGCCGGCCGTGTCGAGACGCAGCTCTACCAGGACATCCTCGACGCCAAGGCGCGCGCCGCCATGTACGCCAGCAAGGTGGTGCAGCCCGACGACGTGGCCCGGATGGTCGTCGCGGTGCTCGCGCTGCCGGCATGGGCCGACGTCACCCGTTTCGACATCATGCCGACCTGGCCGACCTCGCCCAGCGGCACCAAGTAGGGAAAACTGCAATGAAGGATCTTTCCGTTCTGATCGTTGGTGGCGGCGCCGGCCTCGGCGCGCTCCTGGCCAAGATGGCTGTCGAGGCCGGGGCGGCAAAGATCGGCATCATCGACATCAACCAGCAGGCCGCGGAGGGCGCGCTCGAACCGGCGAAGGCTAAGGGCCTGCCGACCGCGGCGGCGACTGGCGACATCCAGGTCGGTCCGCAATGCCACGCCGCCTTCGACGCCATCGTGGCCAAGCTCGGGCGCGTCGACACGCTGATCAACTGCGCCGCCATCTATCCGCGTCGGCCGCTGCTCGAGATCACCGACGCCGAGTGGGACGCCTCAAACGGCATCAACATCAAGGGCACCTACCATATGATGGTGGCGGCAGTCCGCCATATGCAGGCGCAAGAGCCGAAGGATCATGTGCGCGGGCGGATCGTGAACCTGACCTCGGTCGACGCCTTCAAGGCGCATCCGCAGAACGCCCACTATGCTGCAACGAAGGCAGCCGTCGTCAGCCTGACGCGGTCCTTCGCGCACTATGCCGCCAAGGACGGCATCCTGGTGAACTCCGTGGCGCCGGCCGGCATGGCCACCGAGAAGGCCAAGGCACTCGGCTTCCTCGAGGAACTGGCCAAGGCAAGTCCGCTCGGCCGTGGCGCCGAGCCCACCGAGATCGCCGAATGGGTACTGATGACCGGCGGCCCGAAGAACACCTACATGACCGGAGAAAACGTAATCGTTTCAGGCGGTTACATCTACGCATAGCGTCCCGGCGGCCTGGCGCCGCTGGACATATGGCAGTGCATGATCGACGGAGCTCGAACGAAGGAGGCGGAATTACCATGACCGGCAAGCTTCGCCTTCCTTCGCTGAATGCGCTTCGCGTCTTCCACGCCGTCGCGCAGCACAAGAGCTTCCGGCAGGCGGCCGACGAGCTCCTGGTCACGCCGCAGGCGGTCGGGCAGCAGATCAAGCTGCTGGAAGACACGCTTCAGGTGACGCTGTTCGAGCGCAGGGGCCGGTCCATCGAATTGACCGAGTCGGCGATCCTGCTCTCGCACTACGTCAAGGCGGGCTTCGACGAGTTCTCCGAAGGCGTGCGCCGCGTCACCAAGTCGAACTACCGCGACCGCATCAACCTCAATGCGAGCCCGTATTTCGCGACGCATTACCTGCTGCCAAGGCTTTCGCTGTTCCGCGAGATGCTGCCGGGAGCGGACCTGCGCCTGACCACGATGGTCGACCTGCCCGACTTCGGCCGCGACGATATCGATATGACGGTACAGTGGGGCTACGGCAACTGGCCCGACTACGAGGTCACGCTGCTGGTGCCTGACCCGAAGATTATCTGCTGCACGCCGGCGATCGGCGAGAAGATCAAGTCGGCCCACGACCTGACGCGTTTCACGCTGCTCGACACGGTCAAGTCGAAGCGCCTGTGGCCGGACATATTGCGGCACCTCGGCGTGGAGCTGACCGACGGCGACCGCAGCATCAGCTTCGACGACGCGGCGACGATGCGCCGTGCGACCTTGCAGGGCATCGGCGTCGGCCTCGTCTCCGTCATCGACGCCGAGGAGGATTTTCGCTCCGGCGCGCTGGTCGCGCCGATCGGCCGCGACGCCATCGCCGATATGAAGCCGGAAGAAGTCCCGGGCTTCTACCTCGTCGTCCCGCGTGGGCATCTGCGTGTGAAGGCTGTGGCCGCGCTCCATCGATGGCTAGCCCAGGAGGATTGGCGCAGCGACCTCAAGATCTCCTTGCCGAAACCGACCCCGCTTTCCGACTGACAAGCGGCTTAGAGACCGAGCTCCGAAAGGCATCCTACGGGCTCCAACAACAAGAAACGGAACAACCTCAACAGTGGAGACAATCAAAATGAAAATGATCAAATGGGGGGCCGCCGCTATGGCCCTGGGCCTCGTTCATCTGGCCGCACCCGCTGAAGCCGCCGGCGGCAAGACGCTCGAAACCGTCAAGGCGCGCGGCGTGCTCAACTGCACCGGCCATGACGGCTCCTATCTCGGCTTTGCCGAGGTGGACGATAAGGGCAACTGGAAGGGCATGGACATCGACCTCTGCAAGGCGGTGGCCACGGCCGTGTTCGGCGATCCGGCGAAGCTGAAGATCGTTCCGATCAGCTGGGCGCAGCGCTGGCCGTCGCTCCAGTCGGGCGACGTCGACATCATCATCAAGGCCTCGGGCGGCACGCTCAGCCGCGACACCGAGCTCGGCCTGCAATTCTCCATGTCCTATTACCTCGGAACCACCAAGGTGATGGCGCATAAGGAGCTGAACCTGAAGTCGCTCAAGGACGCCAATGGTGGCACGATCTGCATCCCCGCCGGCACCTCGCAGGAGCAGCAGGTCGCCGCCTACGCCCAGAAGCTCGGCATCAAGCTCGAGCCGGTGCTGATCGAAAAGACCGAAGAGCTGGAACAAGCCTATTTCTCCGGCCGCTGCGATCTCTATGCGCAGTGGGGTCCGACGCTGGCCATCGCCCGCATCGCCAAGAGCAAGGTCGAAGATCATGTGATCCTGCCCGACGTGCTCGCGGTCGAGCCCGAGGTGATGATCATGCGCCAAGGCGACGACAACTGGGTGGACATCGCCAACTGGACGCTGAGCACCCTGATCTTCGCCGAGCAGGAAGGCATCACCTCCAAGAATGTCGACGAGATCAAGGCCAAGCCGACCTCGCCGCAGGTGGCGAAATTCCTCGGCGTCACGCCGGGCATGGGCAAGGGTCTCGGGCTTTCCGACGACTGGGCCTACAACGTCATCAAGAAGGTCGGCAATTACGGCGAGATCTTCGATCGCGATCTCGGCAAGGATTCGCCCTACAAGATGGATCGCGAGCTGACCAACCTGTGGAACAATGGCGGCGTCCTGTTCCCGCTGGTGATCGATTGATCCCCTTGGTGATCGACTGATCCGCGTCTGAAGTTATCCTGCTCTGGGCTCCGCTTGGCTTGCGCCGGGCGGAGCCGGCAGCAATTCGAGAAAGATAGGTCGATGGTCAGCCTGCTGAGAAATCAGAAGGTCCGCAACGCGCTGTTGCAGGTTCTCTATGTCGGCGCGCTTACGGCGCTTGTGCTCGCCGGCGTGGTCATCGCCCGGCGCAACCTTGCCGAGCAAGGGATCACCTCCGGCTTCGACTTCCTCTACAAGTCAACGGGCTGGGACGTGAACTTCTCGCTGCTGCCCGCCACGGCCAACGATCCCTATTGGTGGTTCTTCCTCATCGGCATCATCAACACGCTGTTCCTCGGCACCGTCGGGCTGATGCTGGCGACGCTGGTCGGAACGATCGTCGGCCTGGCACGAACGTCCTCGAACGAATTGGCGCGGCTGCTTGGCCGCACCTATGTCGATATTTTCCGCAACATCCCGCTGATCCTCCAGGTCTTCTTCTGGTACGCCGTCATCACGCACCTGCCGACGCCGCGCGCCGCGCATGAGGCATTCGGCATGCTGCTGACCAGCCGCGGCCTCTACTTGCCGATCCCCAATGTCGGGGCCATCGCGTTTGCGGCGGCGATACTTGCCGTGATCGCGGCAATCGCGCTTCCCGTCTGGCTGGGCAGGACGTCGCGCCTTAGCCGACCATTCGGCGAGCGGCTCGGCATTCAACTGGCCGCGGCGGCGACGGCGCTGGCCGCCGCCGCCGTCATCCTGGCGCTCGGTCGCTTGCCGGACCTGCCACTTCTCGACTTCCCCGCCTTGCAAGGCCTGAATCTCAAGGGAGGCCTGCGTATTCCGCCGGAGTTTTCCGCGCTGGCGATCGCCATCGCCATCTATGGCGGTTCCTACATCGCCGAGATCGTGCGCGGCGGCTTCAAGGCGGTGGGCAAAGGCCAGATGGAAGCGGCGCTTTCGCTGGGCTTGAGCCCCTGGCGCGTGTTCACGCTTGTGCGGTTGCCGCTGGCGCTGCGCGCCATGCTGCCGATCCTCGCCAACCAGTATGTCTGGCTGATGAAGGCGACGACCATGGGCATCGCCGTCGGCTTCACCGATTTCTTCATGATCGTGGCGCTGACCATCAACCATTCCGGCCAGACGCTGGAAACCATCGGCATCCTGATGGCGGGTTTCCTCGCCATCAACCTCAGCCTTGCCGCCATCTTCAACCGCATCAACAAAGCCATTGCCCTGAAGGGCAATCAACTGAGGGCGTGAGAGATGGAGATGGTCGTTGTCGCTCCCCCTGCCCCGGGAAAGGTCGAAGACCTGAAGCGCCGCTTCTTCGCGACGCCGCTCCAGGCGCTGCTGTCGCTGATCTCGCTGGCGATCCTGGCTTTCGTCGTCTGGAAGCTGCTCAACTGGGCGGTCTTCTCGGCCGTTTTCACGACGAGCGGCGGACCGGAGGCCTGCCAGGCGGCGGCCGGCGCCTGCTGGTCGGTCATCGCGGCAAGGTGGCGCATCATCCTCTTCGGCCTCTATCCCTTCGAGGAGCAATGGCGCTCCGCACTTGCCTGTGTGGCCGTCGTGGTGATGACGGTGCTGAGCTGCATCCCGGCCTTCTGGACGGGCCGCCGCATCGCGTTCGTCTGGGGAGCAGGCACGGCCCTCTATTATATGCTGATGAAGGGCGGCGTGCTTGGACTGCCTTATGTCGGCGAGGAAGCCTGGGGCGGCCTGGCGCTGACCCTCTTCATCTTCGTCACCACCTGCCTGATCGGCTTCCCGCTGGCGATCTGCCTAGCTCTGCTGCGGCGCTCGGAGCTTCCCTGGATATCGCGGACCACCGCGCTCATCATCGACGGGGTCCGATCGCTGCCGCTGATCTCGATCCTGTTCACCTTCGCCATCGTCCTGCCCTTCGCGCTGCCGCAATGGCTGGTGGGCGACAAGCTCTATCGGGTCATCCTCGGCTCCGCCCTGTTCTTCTCGGCCTACCAGGCCGAGATCGTGCGGGGCGGCATGCAAGGGGTGCCGGCGGGACAGGAAGAAGCCGCCATGGCTCTCGGCATGAGCTACTGGCAGCGCATCGGCCGCATCCTTCTGCCGCAGGCTATGCGCAACGCGCTGCCGGCGACGATCAACCAGTTCGTGATCTCGTTCAAGGAAACCTCGCTGGTGGTCATCGTCGGCTTCTTCGAGATCCTGGCCTCCGGCAACGCCGCCTACGGCACCGGCGAATGGCGCTTCGCCTATGTCGAGGTCTACGCCTTTATCGCCTTCATCTACTTCGTCTTCGTCTTCAGCCTGTCCCGCTACGGCGCCTTCCTCGAGCGCCGCATGTCGGTCGGCGAACGGTGAGGAGGCGGTAGACATGAATCCGGGCAAAGCTTCCGGACCGGCGGTCCGCATCGAAAACCTCGACAAACACTACGGGACATTCCATGCGCTGCGGAAGGTGAACCTGTCCGTCGGGCGGGGCGAAAGGATCGTCGTCTGCGGTCCTTCCGGCTCCGGCAAGTCCACCATGATCCGCTGCATCAACCGGCTCGAGCAGCACGATGGCGGCCGCATCACTGTGCTCGGTACCGAGCTCAACGACGATGTCGCCAACATCGACGGGATCAGGCGCGAAGTCGGCATGGTGTTCCAGCACTTCAACCTGTTCCCGCATATGACGGTGCTGGAGAACTGCATGATCGCGCCGATGATCGTGCGCAAGCTGCCGCGCGCGGAAGCGGAGACAACTGCCCGGCGCTATCTTGAGAAGGTCCGCATCCCCGAGCAGGCGATGAAGTTTCCCGGCCAGCTCTCCGGCGGCCAGCAGCAGCGTGTGGCGATTGCGCGGGCGCTTTGCATGCAGCCGCAGATCATGCTTTTCGACGAGCCGACCTCGGCGCTCGATCCGGAAATGATATCGGAGGTGCTGGACGTGATGGTGACGCTCGCCTCCGACGGCATGACGATGATCTGCGTCACGCATGAGATGGGCTTTGCGCGGCGTGTCGCCGACCGGGTGGTCTTCATGGACGGCGGAGAGATCGTCGAGGAGGCGCCGCCGGAGGAGTTCTTCACCTCTTGCCGGAACGAGCGCACGCGACAATTCCTGTCGCAGGTCCTGGGTCATTGAGCCGTACGGCCTTACTGTCTATACGCGGCTCATCCACATCTCAGGTACCCAGATGGCTGATCTCGTTATCGCATTGCAGGCAATCCTCGGGCCGAAAGGCTGGCTTTCCGGTGGTGATGCCGAGCCCTACCACCGCGATTGGCTCAACCGCTATGGCGTAGCGCCTCTTGGGATTGCCAGGCCTGCCAGCGCCGCGGAGGTGGCGGCAGTCGTAAACATATGCAGGGAGGCAGGCGTGGCGGTGATCCCGCAAGGCGGGAACACCGGCCTGTGCGGCGGCGCCGTCGCCGATCGGGCGAACGCGGCGATCGTCTCGCTCTCACGCATGACGGCGATCGGCGAACCGGAGCCGGAGAGCGGATCGATCATCGTCGACGCGGGCGTCGTGCTTGCCGCGCTGCATGAGGCGCTGGAACCGCATGGCCTGATGTTTCCGATGCATCTCGGGGCCGAAGGCAGCGCCAGGATCGGCGGCCTGATCGGCACCAATGCCGGCGGCAGCCAGGCGTTTCGCTTCGGCATGATGCAGGATCTGGTGCTCGGCCTCGAGGTCGTGATGCCGGACGGCACGGTGTGGGACGGTCTTCGCGCCGTGCAGAAGGACAATGCCGGCTATCAGCTGCGCAAGCTGTTCTGCGGTTCGGAAGGCACGCTCGGCATCGTGACGCGCGCCGTGCTTCGGCTCTATCCCACGCCAAAGCAGCAGGCGAGCGCGCTCTTGGTGATGTCCGACTTCGCCGCCGCCGTGTCCTTCGGCGCCTTCCTGCGCGGCGAGGCCGGAGAATTCCTGGCCGGCCTCGAGTTCTTTTCGGATGTCGGCCTGACGCTCGCGCTCAAGCATCTGCCGGATCTTGCCTATCAGCTGGAGACGAGGGGCGACGTCTATCTGCTCGTCGAAGTGGCGTCGGGCTCGACGCGCGTCCCTCTCGACGAGATCCTGGCTTCGGCGCTGGAATGGGGCATGGAGCAAGGCCTGGTCGTGGATGGCGCGCTGGCCAATTCGGGCGCGCAACGGGCGCAGTTCTGGCGGCTGCGCGAGGAGCAGCCGGAGGGCCAGCGGCTGGAGGGCGAGCAGCTCAAGCACGACATCTCCGTGCCGCCGGGCGCGATCGCGCGCTTCATCGAGGCCGGCGCGAAACTATGCCACGACATTCTTCCCGGCGTGCGGATCAACCCGTTCGGCCATCTCGGCGACGGCAACATCCACTACAATCTGTCGCCGCCGGAAGGCCGCGCCGATTTCGACGGCAAGGCTGGGGCATTCGCCGAGGCGCTGGCTGCCTTAGCCACCGACATGGGCGGCAGCTTTGCCGCCGAGCATGGGCTCGGCCGCGCCAAGATCGCCATGGCCGACCGTAACCGCGGCTCCACCGAGCGTAGCCTGATGGCGCGGCTCAAACGCGCATTCGATCCGCAGGCTACGATGAACCCCGGTGTTCTGGTGCGGATTCCATAGCAAAGAAAAACTTTCGTATGGATCGCATTTCTTGATTTCGCGCCGGCCCGCCGCGGTGCAGGTATAGTTGCAAGGGCAGGCCCGGTCCGCTTGCCGCCAGCTTTAAGAGGATGTCGAAGCATGGTCCGCAATGGCGGTCGCCTTCTTGTCGAGTGCCTCATTGCCTTGGGTGCCGCCAAGAGCTTTGGCGTTCCCGGCGAGAGCTATCTGGCCGTCCTCGACGCGCTGCACGATACCCATGGCAAGCTCGACTACGTGCTTTGCCGCAACGAAGGCGGCGCGGCCTTCATGGCTTCCGCCTATGGCAAGCTGACGGGCACACCGGGCATCTGCTTCGTGACGCGTGGCCCCGGCGTGACCAATGCCAGCATCGGCGTCCACACCGCCATGCAGGACTCCTCGCCCATGATCCTCTTCGTCGGCCAGGTCGGCACCGACATGAAAGGCCGCGAAGCCTTCCAGGAGATCGATTACCGGGCGGTCTACGGGACCGTCGCAAAATGGGCGGTCGAGATCGACGACGTTGCGCGACTTCCCGAGATCGTAGCGCGCGCCTGGACCACCGCCTTGACCGGCCGGCCCGGCCCCGTCGTCGTCGCGCTGCCCGAAGACATGCTGACGACCATGACCGAGGCCGCGCCGCTCAGCGGCCCTGCTTCGATTTTCGAAGCCGCTCCGTCGCGGGATGCCGTCGCGGCGGCGCTTGAGATGCTGGCTGCGGCAGAGAAGCCGGTGCTGCTCATGGGTGGCGCCAACTGGACGACCGATGGACGCGCCGCGCTCCAGGCCTTCGCCGAGGCTTCAGACATCCCTGTGGTTGCCGCGTTCCGCTACCAGGACCAGTTCGACAACCATTCGCCGGTGTTCGTCGGCGAAGCCGGCGTCGGCATGGTGGCGCATGTCAAGACGCTGATCCGCGATGCGGACGTGATCCTGGCCGTCAATGTCCGCTTCGGCGAGATGACGACGGACGGCTACACGCTGCTCGACGTTCCGGTGCCGCGCCAGAAGCTGATCCATGCGCACGGCTCCGACCGCGAGATCGGCAAGATCTATGTGCCCGCGATCGGCATCCACGCCGGCCCGAACACTTTCGCCAAGGCCCTGACACCGGTGAAGGGTGGCTGGGCCGACTGGCGCGCGGCGGCGCGCAAGGCCTATGAAGGCGCCTTCGCGGCACCCGTACAGCCCGGCCCGGTCGACATGGTCGCGGTCAGCGCCTGGCTGCGCGAGACCTTGCCGGCCGACGTCATCCTCACCAACGGCGCCGGCAATTTCACCGTATGGCCGAACAAGTTCTTCAAGTTCGGACCGCAGGCGCGGCTGCTCGCGCCGCAATCCGGCGCCATGGGCTACGGCCTGCCGGCGGCAGTCGCCGCGAAGGTCGCCTATCCGGACCGTACTGTCGTCTGCTTTGCCGGCGACGGCGACTTTCAGATGAATTGCCAGGAGCTCGGCACCGCCATGCAGGCCGGCGCGCAGCCGATCGTGCTCATCATCAACAACGGCATTTACGGTACGATCCGCGCGCATCAGGAACGCAACTATCCGGCCCGCGTCTCCGGCACCTCGCTGGAAAACCCGGACTTCGTGGCGCTGGCAAAGGCCTATGGTTTTCACGCCGAGCGCGTCGAATCGACCGGGGATTTCGCCGCCGCCTTCGATCGGGCGCTCGCCTCGACAACGGGCGCGGTCCTCGACATCGCCATCTCGCCCGAAGCGCTCACGCCCCGGCAAACCCTTTCCCAGATGCGCGACGCCGCGCTTGCTTCGCAGAAGGCCAAGGCATGACCTCCAGATCAGACGACATCCGTCTCGGCGCCGACATTGGCGGCACCTTCACCGACATCGCGCTCGATGTCAGGGGAACGATGTTTTCGACCAAGGTGCTGACCAATTATGCGGCGCCCGAGCAGGCGATCCTCGACGGTATCGACGTGGTGATCCGCGATGCCGGAATTTCTGCAGCCGAGATCGGCATCATCATCCACGGCACGACGCTCGCCACCAACGCGCTGATCGAGCGGCGCGGCGCCCGGACAGCGCTGATCACGACCGAAGGTTTTCGCGACGTGATCGAGATGCGGACGGAGAACCGCTTCGAGCAGTATGACTTGAACCTGCAACTGCCGACGCCGCTGATCCCGCGCGAGGACCGCTTCACGGTCAGGGGCCGCATCGGCGCCGAGGGGCAGGAGCTGCAGCCGCTCGACGAGGCCGCGCTCGAGGAGATCGCCGACCGGGTCGCTGCCGGCAATTTCGGTTCGGTGGCGATCGGCTTCATCCACGCCTACGCCAACCCCGACCACGAGCGCCGAGCGCGCCAGATCCTCGCTCGCAAACTCACCATCCCGATTTCGATCAGCGCCGAGGTCTCGCCGCAGATGCGCGAGTTCGAGCGCTTCAACACGGTCTGCGCCAACGCCTATGTACGGCCGCAGATGGCTGACTACCTCGCCCGCCTGCAGACGCGGCTGAAGGACATGGGCGCCGACTGCCCGGTCTTCATGATCCATTCGGGCGGCGGCCTGATCTCGGTCGAAACCGCTTCGGAATTCCCGGTTCGCCTGGTCGAATCCGGTCCTGCGGGAGGCGCCATTTTCGCCGCCGACATCGCCCGGTGCTTCGGGCTCGAAAAGGTCGTCTCCTATGACATGGGCGGCACCACCGCCAAGATCTGCCTGATCGAGGATTTTGCGCCGCGCACGGCGCGGACCTTCGAAGTGGCCCGCACCTACCGCTTTTCGAAGGGCTCGGGCATGCCGATCTCCATCCCGGTGATCGAGATGATCGAGATCGGCGCCGGCGGCGGCTCGATCGCCTGGGTCGACGCCATGGGCCGCATCCAGACCGGACCGGAAAGCGCCGGCTCTGAACCCGGCCCCGCCTGCTACGGCCGCGGCGGCAAGCGTCCGGCGATCACCGACGCCGACCTCGTGCTCGGCAAGCTCGACCCCGACAATTTCGCCGGCGGCGCGATCAAGCTCGACACCGCCGCGTCCGAGCAGGCGATCCTGCGCGATGTCGGCGAGCGCCTGTCGCTGAATGCCATCGCGACCGCCTTCGGCATCTGCGAGGTGGTGGACGAGAACATGGCGAATGCCGCCCGCGTCCACGCCGTCGAAAACGGCAAGAACATATCCGACAATCTGATGATCGCCTTTGGTGGCGCAGCACCCCTCCACGCCGCAAGGCTTTGCGAAAAGCTTGGGATCGACCAATGCATCGTGCCGCGCGGCGCCGGCGTCGGGTCGGCGATCGGCTTCCTCAAGGCGCCGTTCGGCTACGAAGCCTTGGCGTCGAAGCTGACGCGCCTGTCGCGCTTCAAGCCGGCCGAAGTCAACGCACTCCTCGCCGACCTCAAAGCCTCCGCCGAGGGTTTCGTGCGCACCGGTGCCAGCGGAAAAATCGTCTGCGAGATCACCGCCTTCATGCGCTATGCCGGTCAGGGCTGGGAAATCCCCGTGCCGCTGGCGGACGAACCGTTCGGCGACGATGCCGTGGCCAGACTCAAGGAGCTGTTCGAGGCGAACTACCAGCGCTTCTTCGGCCGCGCCATCGAAGGCCTTGACGGCTTGGAGATCGAGATCGTCACCTGGTCGGTCAAGGCGACGGATGTTCGACCCGCCGTTGCGAGGCACGAGCTGACCAAAGGCAAAAAGACGAACGAGCCGACAACGACGCGCGAGGTCTTTGACCCTGTCAGCGGCGCCTCGCGAACCTATGGTATCGTCGAGCGCGACAGGCTCTGCGCCGGCGATCGCGTGGTCGGTCCAGCAGTCATTGTGGAGCGCGAGACGTCCACCGTCGTCACCACCAGCTTCGACGCCGTCATCCAGAGCGAAGGCGCAATACTCCTGATCCGCAAAGGCAGCCAGGCATGAGCGACCCAGGCATGAGCGATATTGGCGAAATCCGCATGCAGGTCATGTGGAACCGGTTGATCTCGGTGGTCGAGGAGCAGGCGCTCACTTTGCTGCGCACTGCCTTCTCGACCTCCGTGCGCGAATCCGGCGACCTGTCGGCCGGCGTGTTCGATCCGCGCGGCCAGATGCTGGCGCAGGCGGTGACCGGCACGCCCGGCCACGTCAACACCATGGCCGAGGCGGTGCTGCATTTCATGCACGCAATCCCGCGCGAGGAGATGTTCGAAGGCGACACCTATGTCACCAACGACCCTTGGCTCGGCACCGGCCACCTGCACGACATCACCATGGTGTCGCCGTCCTTCCTCAACGGCGAGCTCGTGGCCTTCTTCGCCTGCACCGCGCATGTCGTCGATGTCGGCGGCCGCGGCTTCGGCGCCGACGGCAAGTCGGTCTATGAGGAAGGCATCCAAATCCCGATCATGAAGTTCGCGGAAAAGGGCAAAGTCAATCTCGATCTCGTCCGCATCCTGCGCGCCAATGTCCGCGAGCCCAATCAGGTCGTCGGCGATTTCTATTCCTTGGCCGCCTGCAACGAGGTCGGCCACCGGCGCCTGGTCGACATGATGAAGGAGATCGGCCTGGCATCGCTCGGCGGGCTCGGCGACTTCATCTTCTCGCGCACCCGCGACGCGATGCTCGAGCGCATCGAGGTGCTTCCGAAGGGAAGCTGGTCGAACGAGCTGGTGACCGACGGCTATGACGAGCCGGTCAAGCTTGCAGCCACGGTCTCGGTCCGCGACGACCATGTCGAAGTCGATTTCACCGGCACCGATCCGATGAGCCGCTGGGGCATCAACTGCCCGATCATCTACAGCAAGGCCTATGCCTGCTATGCGCTGAAATGCATGGTGGCGCCCGACATTCCCAACAATGCCGCTTCGCTCGCCTTTTTCACCGTGTCGTCGCCGGTCAACATCCTGAACGCGGTGCGGCCGGCGCCGGTGGCGCTCAGGCATATTTTCGGCCACATGGTTCCCGATCTGGTGCTCGGCGCCTTCTCCAAGGCGTTGCCCGGAAAAATCCTTGCCGAAGGCGCCGGCGCGCTCTGGAACATCCATATTTCGGCGCGCCCCGTTGCCGGCGCGTCCGGCCGGCGCGCCGAGGTGCTGATGTTCAACTCCGGCGGCATGGGCGCCCGCCCCGAGCTCGACGGCTTGTCGGCCACGGCCTTTCCGTCCGGCGTGCACACCATGCCGATCGAGGCGACCGAGCATACCGGGCCGATCGTCATCTGGCGCAAGGAGCTGCGGCCCAACTCCGGCGGCGACGGCGAATTCCGCGGCGGCTTGGGGCAGGTTATCGAGATCGCAGCGACCGATGGCCATGAATTCGACTTCTCGGCCATGTTCGACCGCGTCAATCATCCGGCCCACGGACGCAACGGCGGCAAGCCGGGCGTCGCTGGTGTCGTCAAGCTCGACGACGGCACGAAGATGCGCCCGAAAGGCTGGCAGCATGTGCCGGCAGGGCGCCGGCTGATCCTCGAACTGCCGGGCGGCGGCGGCTATGGCGATCCGGCCAAACGCAATGCGGCCGCGCGAGCCAATGACCGGTCCAAGGGTTACATCACGGAGAACGACTGATGAGCTATGTTGCCTCGCGCCTGTCTGCGGTGAAGCCTTCGGCTTCGATGGCGGCTTCGCAGGCCGCCAAGGCGCTGCGCGCCAAGGGCGTCGACGTGATCGATCTCGGCCTGGGCGAGCCCGACTTTCCGACACCGCATCACATCGTCGATGCCGCTCATTTCGCCGCCAAGGCCGGCCAGACACTCTACACGGCCGCCGCCGGCACGGTCGAAGTGCGCGAAGCCATAGCCGGCAAATTCCGCCGCGAGAACGGGCTGGACTACACCGCCGATGATATCGTCGTCGCCAACGGTGCCAAGCAGATCATCTTCAACGCGCTTATGGCGACGCTCGAGACCGGCGACGAGGCGATCCTGCCGGCGCCGTATTTCGTCTCCTACCCGGAAATGGTGAAGCTGCTCGGCGGCACGCCGGTCGTTGTCGAATGCCCGGAGACCACCGGCTTCCGGCTGACGCCGGCGCTCTTGGAAAAGGCGATCACGCCAAGGACGAAGTGGCTCTTCCTCAACATGCCGGGCAACCCGTCCGGCGCGGTTTATTCGCAATCCGATCTGAAGGCGCTGGCCGCTGTGCTGGCGAAGCATCCGCAGGTGCTCATCCTTTCCGACGAGATCTACGAGCACATCCTGTTCGACGGACGCGAGTTCGTTTCTTTCGGCAAGGCCTGCCCCGAGCTCAAGGAGCGCACGCTGATCGTCAACGGCGTTTCGAAATCCTATGCGATGACCGGCTGGCGCGTCGGCTACGCGGCCGGACCCGCGCCGCTTCTCAAGGCGATGTCGACCATCCAGAGCCAGTCCTGCACCTCGGTTTGCTCGATCGCGCAAGCAGCGACTGTCGCCGCGCTCAACGGCCCGCAGCATGAAGTCGCCCGCTTCCGCCAGGCTTTCGAGGCGCGCCGCGACCTAGTCGTCGACGGCATCCGGAAGATCAACGGCCTGACGCTGTCGCCGCCGGAAGGCGCTTTCTACGCCTATATCGGCTGCGTCAGCCTGATCGGCCGCAAGACGCCCAAGGGCGTCGTGCTGGAGGACGACGCGGCCGTCTCGAATTATCTTCTCAACGAAGGCCGGGTGGCGTCGGTGCCTGGCGTCGCCTATGGACTGTCACCCTATTTCCGCATCTCGACCGCGACCAGCGAAGAGGTGCTGACCGAGGCGATCGCGCGGATCAACGCCGCCGTCGCGCAAGTGGAGTAAGTGATGCCGCATTACGAACGTATCCTGATCACCGGCGCCGCCGGCCGGCTCGGCTCGCAGCTGCGCAAGGGGCTGGCGCCGTTGGCCAAGACGATCCGCCTGGCGGGGCGCGAACCCTTCGGCGACCTTGCGACGCACGAGGAGGAAGCTGTCTTCGACCTCGCCGACATGGAAGCCACGATCGCCGCGACCAAGGATTGCGACGCGATCGTCCATTTCGGCGGCGCGCCGCTCGAATGCGAATGGCAGACCATTCTCGATTCCAGCATCCGCGGCTCCTACCACATCTATGAAGGCGCCCGTAAACACGGCGTGAAGCGCATCATCTATGCCTCATCGGTGCATGCCATCGGCTATCACGAGATCGACGCGCATATCGGCGTCGACGCGCCGGTGCGCCCGGATAGCCTCTACGGCGTGTCGAAGAATTTCGTTGAAAGCCTCAGCCGGCTCTACTGGGACAAGTTCGGCATCGAGACGGTATGCCTGCGCATCTTTTCGTCCTTCCCCGAACCGGCCGACCGGCGCATGCTGTGGTCATATCTCTCCTTCGCCGATTGCGTGCGCCTGGTCGAAGCGTCGCTGACCGCGCCGCGCGTCGGCCACACGATCTCCTTCGGCATTTCCAACAACAAGCTGAAGATGGTCGACAACAGCGGCGCGGACCACCTTGGGTTCATCCCGCAGGACAGCGCCGAGCCATTTCGCGCCGCGGTCGAGGCCAAAACCCCTGTTCCCGATCCGAACAAGCCGTCGGTGAAATATCTCGGCGGCTGGTTCTGCGAGCTTGGCCATCCCGACGACAAGCCCGCCTGACGATCCCGTCCGCCAAGAACTGCGCCACGAAAGCAAAACGCCGGCAACTCGTTGAGTTGCCGGCGTTTTGCAATCGAAGCTGGTAGCGAGGCCAGGATTTGGCTTCTCTGTCCCGGGGGCGTCGGCTTTGCCCTTATTGCAGGCCCCTGAGAGTTCAAATCGACCGGCCCTCACAGCCGAATAACAAAACGGCCCGCGTTGAGCGGGCCGTTTTGAGTTTGGTTGTGGGGACTGGATTCAAGCGCGCCGGCGATCCTTAAGGAAGATCCTTTCAACAAACGAATTCCGTGACAGCGCTGTATGGCAACCTGCCCAGAGCGCGCCCCCCATAGTGAGTTCACGAGGTAGCGGTCCTCTGCTATCATAAGTATCCGCGCCTGGCTCCGCACCGTTGTCCCGCGACTCCCATTAACTCAATCCGATTGCCAAACGGATCGGACACGTACGTCCGGTAAAAACCATCAATCGGCTCGTCGTCTTTGCACGCAAACCCCGCCGTGTTGAGACGCGCGCGAAGCTTTGGAGCTCGTCAACCACAAACGCCGGGTGCACCTTGTTGGCAGGGCAAAAGGCGGCCTCCACACCAGATGCACACGGGCGCGGCCAGCCTCGAACCAGCAGCCGCCCCCCGACCGGCTTCGAGCTCGCAACCGGGCAATTTTGCGCCGCCTTACTTGGTCGCTTCGAGCTTGTCGACCGCCGCGCCGAACCCCTTGAGCGAAACCGGAATGGTCACCGGTTTGCGCGTTACGGATTCCATGCCGACGTTCAACGTCGCTCCGGATCGCATCGCCTTGAGCAGATCCGGCGCCAGCGGCGTCGCGGCATAGGCGCCGTTCTGGTCACTGGTCTGGATAGCGATCGTGACCTTCTTGCCGCTGTCGATCTGGTAGGAAGTTCCCGATGGCAGGAACAGGCCATGCGGCAGGGCCAAAAGCATGGCAAAGCCTGGGGTACCCTGCTGGCGGCGCACCGTCACAGTCAGAACCCGCTGGCCGGTCTTGGCTTCGGTGAGATTCTGCGAAACTTGGCATTGCAGTTCGGTGCCCGTTGATCCCGACGAGCAATTGACCACCCAGGGATTGGCGTCCGCGGGTTTCGTCTCTGCCGGCTTGGTATCTTCGGCCATGGCAAGGCCGGTCGCCAGCAAAAGCGCGCCGAGGCCGACGGGCAGGTATCTTTGCCTTCCAAGTACATTAAATCTCACTAATATACTCCAATTGTCACATCTCTCGGTTTATAGCCGGCTTAATTGAGTCCGAGTCGTTGGACGCAAAGTCAATGTTGCCCTACTGCAACAGGACTCTAATTTCTGTGTTAATACCGTATCGCAACCGTGAATTGCCGTGCAATACTATGCAATACATTAGCTATCCGCTATCCCAGTGGAAGAGCATGGCGGCAGCCGGGACGGGTAGATGCGCTCGCGCACAGGGCTGATTGAACGTCGGGGGAAGACCGCTGAGCGCCAAATGCGGCGACGCGGCGGAGCATTGGCTGCATCCCGCCGCTCAGGCATTTTGCTGCGCACCTCCGCGCTGACCACTGTCGCTCTCGCATTGTCGGGCCTGGCCGCGCATGCCGAGGATGCCGGGCTATGGCAGCCGCAGGTCCGTGCCATCATCGGCGCCAACAGCAACAGTGGCTATTCGGCGCTCGAAGGCTTCCTGCCGATCAAGCAGAACCTCGAATCGGTCCTCTTCCTCGACGTCCGCTCGAAATATGATTTCGACAACGGCTTCGGCCAGGATGTCGGCCTCGGCGTGCGCCGCATCGTCAATCCGGATCTGATGGTCGGCGGCTACGCCTATCTCAACATCCAGAACGACGACAGCCACCAGTTCGTCGCCACCACGCTCGGCCTCGAGGCGATCACCTCGAAATATGACGCGCATGTCAATGTCTACCTGCCGATCAGCAAGGACCGCGGCTCGACCGGTATCGATTCGACGCTGTCGCTCGTCGGCAACCAGCTGCTCGAACAGATTTCGACGATCGACCATCGCACCTATGCGGCCTGGGGCATCGAGGGCGAGGTCGGCGTCCAGGCGCCGATCGACCTGCCGGAAAACCAGTCGCTGCGCTTCGACGTCGGCGCCTACCATTTTGCCGACCCCAACGGCGACGACCATTCGATCACCGGGGCCAAGGCGGGGATCGAGTACACCTTCGGCGACGTCGTCGGCAAAGGCACGTCGCTGACCTTCACCGGTGAGGTGCGCAACGATAACCGCGACGACACCCAGTTCGCCGGCAGCGTCCGGCTGACGGTGCCGTTCAACGTGTCGGGCAAGGGCAGTTCCGTCGATGACGATCCCGATCTCGTCTCCACGGTCAGCCCGGGCCTGCGCAAGCGTCTCAATGAGCGCGTGCGCGGCGACATCGGCGTCAGGCTGGAGAACCAGGACAGGGTCAACGGCACGACGACGCGGGTGGCCATCAACGCTGCCACCAATGCGGCCTTCGGCAATTTCTTCTTCGCCGACGGCGGCAATTCGCTCGGCCTCGGCACCATCGGCGATCCGACCACGCTGGATGATGCCGTCACCAAGGCCGGCGGCAACGGCTTCATCGTCGCGCTCGGCGGCAGCGGCAACATCACCACCGGCGGTGTCAATCTCACCGCCGGCCAGACCGTCATTGGCGGCGGCGGCAGCGTCCAGGCGAAGCTCGCCGACGGCAGCGTCGGCACATACAATTTCGGCGGCAGCAACGGCACCATCCAAGGCACCAACGCCGCCAGCCCCGTGATCACTCTGGCGAGCAACAACACGCTGAGCAACATCACCATCACCGGCGGCGGCGACGGCATCTTCGGCAACAATGCCGCAGGCACGAAGCTGACCGATGTCACCGTCAGCGGCGCCGGCGGCAACGGCGCCGACTTCACCGGTAATTCCACCAGCGTCAGCGCGTCCAATTTCACCGCGACCGGCAACGGCCTCGACGGCCTGCACATCGAGGATAACGGCACCTACAACCTCACCGGCACGACGACGCTCAACGGCAATTCCGATGACGGCCTCGATATAACCGGACAGGGCACCTACACCTTCGCCACCGTCAATGCCCAGAACAACACCGACCGCGGCATAACGGTGCAGGGCACGTCGAGCGGCGGCAGCTTCACCACCACCGGCGGCACGATCTCCGGCAATGGCGGCACCGCCGTCTTCATCGATCCAATCACCGCCCATGTCGTGCTTGATTCCATCACCCAGAGCGGCGGCGTGTCGGGCGTCATCCTCGACCAGGTGTCGGGCAGCTTCACCGTCAATGGCGCGACGAATATTTCGAACACCACCGGCCCGGCCGTCGCGATCACCAACTCGCCGGCATCGATCCGCTTCGGTGACATCGCCATCACCAATCCCGGCGCCGACGGCATGTCGTTCAGCGGCGTCAACGCCGCTGTGGTCGCCGGCAACATCGTCATTTCCGGGCTCGGAGCCGGCACCGGCCTGGACTTCTCCGGAAGCCAGACCAATTTCACCGCGCAGTCGCTCAATCTTACCGGTACCGGCGCGGCCGGCTCCACCGGCATCGACCTCACCTCGCCCAGCGCCGGCGGTGCGGTCATCACCATCACCAATGGCGGTATCATTGCCAATGTCGACACCGGCGTTCGCCTCGGCATTGCCGGTACGCCGGCCGATTCGGCTAATGCCAATTTCACCTTCGGCGGCGGTTCGATCGCCGGCATCACCGCCTCGCTCGACGCGCGCGGCCTCAATCAGACGCTCGGCACCTATGCCTTCGGTTCGACCACCTTCAGCGGGCCGCAGCTTTTCGACACGCAGAATGTGATCTTTGTCGGCGCTGCCGCGACAGGAACAGGCGACGGCTCCTCGCTTCTCGATCTGGCCTCGATCGCGACGGCCGATGCCAACACCGACGGCACCGCCATCTTCGTGCTGGTCAACGACGCCAGCAACACGCCGATCGATGCCGGCGGCGGCTTCACGCTGAGCGCCGGCCAGACGCTCGCTTCCTTCGGCAATGGCCGCAGCTTCTCGCTCGGCGGCGTCCCGATCAACGTCACCGGCGACAATGTCCAGCACGACCAGGTTGTCTCGGATGTCAACGGCGCCGCGACGCTTACCAGCACCGGCGCCGGCGACGTTGTAACGCTGGCCAACAACAGCTCGCTGCTCGATTTCAATATTTCGGGTGGCAGCGCCAATGGCATCCATGGCAGCGGCGTCACCGGCGTTACGCTGACCGGCATGTCGGTCAGCGGCGCCGGCCTTGCCGGTGTGCTGTTCGACGGCACCGGTAGCGCCACTGCCACCGACCTGACCTCGACCGGCAATACTGGTGTGGGCCTGTCCCTGCAGGGGGCCGGCACCTACAATTTCAACGGCACCACGACGCTAAACAGCAACGGCGCCGATGGCTTGTCGATCACCGGCGATGGAACCTATAATTTCCAGACGCTCAATTCGCAGAACAATGCCGGCAGCGGCGTCGATGCAAGCTCCACCGGCACCGGCAAACTGACGACGACCGGCGGGACGATTTCCGGCAATTCCGGCCAAGGGTTCAGTGCCTCGCAGATCGGGCTGGACGTCACGCTGACCAGCCTCACCCATACTGCCGGCGGCACCGGGATAGCTCTCTCGAACGTTACCGGCAGCTTCGATATCACCGGCACGACGACGATCTCTGGCGTGCCGAACGGGATTGTCATTCAGAACAGTTCGGCAACGGTGGGCTTCGGCGGAAAGGTCACCGTCACCGCCCTCACTGGCTCGGGCATCATTCTCGATACCACTTCCGGCGCCGTCACTTTCGGCGACGTCGCCATCGACCAGCCGGGCCAGAACGCGATCGATGTTTTCGGCACCAACGGCACGATCGCCTTCGGCAACATAGACATCACCAACCTCCCGACCGGCAAGACCGGCCTAGATCTGTCCGGCAGTTCCTCGACCTTCACCGCCACGACGCTCGACATCGCGGGCGCCGGCACCTCGACCGGCATCGACCTCTCCGGCACCACCGGCGGCTCTGTCACCATCGGCAGCGGGATCATAACGGCCGGCACCGGCGTGCAGATGGGCACGCATGGTGCTGCCGGCACCACCGCCAACACCACCTTCTCCTTCGGTGCCGCCGGTGGCGCCTCGATCACCGGCACGGTCGCCTCGCTCGACATGCGCGGCCTGATGGCCGGCAGCGGCACCTATGCCTTCAACGGCACGGCGCTCGTCGGGCCGCAACTGTTCGATGCTGCCAACATCATCTTCGTCGGCGCGGCCGACACCGGCACCGGCAGCGGCGCGGACGTCAGCGATCTTATCAACGCGGCTGCCGCCGACGACCTGACCACCGACGCGAACACAGTCTTCGTGCTCATCAACGACGACACTGGAAACATCAACACCGATGCGGACGGCTTCACGCTTGCCGATGGTCAGCAGCTCGTCTCGTTCGCGAATAGCAACACGGTCTCTCTCGGCGGGCCGCCGGCCAATGTCACCGGCACCAATGTCGTTGCCTCCGGCACACAGGCCGATCCGTTCGGCAATGGCGCCGCCACGCTCAACAATTCGGCCGGCGGCACCATCGACCTCGCCAATGGCAACCGCGTCGCCGATCTCAGCATCAGCAACTCCGGCTCCGGCTCGGCGATCAACGGATCGGATGTAAACGCGGCAACCATCACTGGCGTGACGATCACCAGCGCCGTCACCGGCATCGATCTGACCGGCGCATCGGGCGCTATCAACGTCACCAACACCACGATGGGCGGCGTCAGCGGCACCGGCCTCCTGGCTAGCAATTTCAGCGGCACCGGCACCTTCAACAATTTCGACATCACCGGCGCCGGCACCGGCGTCAGCGTCACCGGCGGTTCCACCGGCGCGCTCACCTTCGACAATGCGAGCTCGATCGCCGGCACGTCCGGTGTGGCCTTCAACATCGACACGGCAACTTCCACCGTTACCTATAACGGCACGATCAACCAGACGAGCGCGGCAAGCGCGGTCAAGATCAACGCCATGACCGGTGGCAGCGCCACCTTCGGCGGCAAGATCACAGCCAGCACCGGCGCGGCCAACGCCATCGATCTCACCGGCAATGCCGGCGGCACGATCAATTTCAACGGCGGGCTCGACCTCACCACCGACGGCGGCTTCGCCTTCAGCGCCATCAATGGCGGCACGCTCAACGTCACCGGCACCAACACCATCGCCACGGGCGGCGGCGTCACCGAAAAGGGTATCCAGCTCGGCGGCGCCAGCGGCCTCACCATCGGCGCCGGCGGGGTGACCTTCGACAGCGTCACCGTCGACGGCTCCGGCGGTACTGTGCCGACCGGTATCGTCATCGAGAACACCAGCGGTGGCAACGTCACCTTTGGCGGCGTCGACATCAGCCGCGTCAATGGCGACGCCATCCGCCTCACCAATGTCGCCAGCGGCACCTATACCTTCAACGGCACGACCACGATCGCAACCGTCGTCGGCAATGGCCCGGGTTTCGTCGTTCAGGGCAGCGCTGCCACAGTCAACGTCGGCAACCTCTTCACCACCGGCGTTTCCGGCGACGACGTCAACCTGACCAACAACACCGGCACCATCTCCATCGGCGGCACCATCACCAATTCCGGCACCGGCAACGGCGTCGTGGTGTCCGGCGGCAGCGCGGCGATCACCGTTTCGGCCAACATTTCCAGCTCGGCAAGCGCGCCGGGCACGGCGATCAAGGTCGACGGCACCACCGGCGGCTCTGTCGCGTTCACGGGTAACGTCACCTCGACCGGCACCGGCAATATCTTCGCCATCGGCACGACGACGGCGCCGACGGGCGGGGCGATCACCTTCGCCGCCGGCAAGACGCTGACCGCCACCGGTGGCGGCGGCGCGGTGATCGGTGGGCTTGCCGGCAACGCGACCTTCAACGACTCGGCACTGTTGTCGATCACCAATGCAACCGGCGACGGCCTTTCGGTCTCGAACGTGGCAAGCGGCGCTGCTGTCGGCTTCGCCAGCGTCACAATCTCCGGCGCGGGCGGCAACGGCATCGAGATCGCCAACAATGCCGGCCAGGTGACGTTCTCGGGCGCCACCAGCGTGACGATGGGCTCGGCCCCCAACACGGCCGGCATCGATTTCACCGGCACCAATGCCAACGTCACCTTCGGCGCCACGACGGTCAGCAACATCGGCGCCAACCAGACCGGCATCGACTTCAGCGGCTCGTCCACCGCTGCCAATTTCAGCCTCGCCGCCACCATCACAGGCCTCGGCGACCTCACCTCGCGCGGCATCGATCTGTCCTCGACGACCGGCAACAAGGTCATCACCTTCTCCCAGGGGTCCTCGATCGCCAATGTCGGCATCGGCGTCGACCTTTCGTCCGGTCAGACCACCGCCACCTCGGCCAACGCTACTTTCACCTTCGGCGACGGCGATTCGACCGATGGGCTGGAATCCTCGATCTCCGCGGCCACCAACGGCTACACCGTCAACACGGTCGGCCTCGATCCGACGCTCGGCGACTACGATTTCGACGACGTGGCCTTCACCGGCAGCGCCAACCTGGCCTCGGCGCCGGGCGCGGTCACGCTGGTTTCGCAGTCGGGCGGCTTCATCAATGCCGGCACGACCGGCAATCTCAGCATGGGCGTCAGCACCATTTCGCTTGCCGCCGCCGATGCGCTGACCGGCGCCCAGAACTTCGCCTTCGTCGGTCCGATCGATGTCGGCGCCAGCGCCTTCACGCTCGATTCGGGCCAGACGATCACCGGCTTCGGCAATGGCAACGTCGTCTCGATCGGTACCATCCAGCCGGTGAACGTCCACGGCAACCTCGGAGCCACCGGCGGCAACATCACCGGCGACGAGGCCGTGGTCACCGGCACCGGCGACTTCATGCACCTGCTCGGCGACAACGCCGTCCGCCACACCGCCTTCGATTTCAGCGGCGCCAGCGGCTCCGCTTTCCTGATCGACCAGAGCGCGCCGGGCTTCAGCAATGCCAGCGGCATCATCATCGAAGGCGTCACCATCAGCAATGTGGCGGCGGGCCAGACGGCCATCAAGGTCGCGGGATTGACTGGCAATCTCTCGGTCATCAACAACGACATCGACGTTTTAGGCACGCTGCTCGACGTGAACGGCGGCTCCGGCACCATCCAGGTGTCGCGCGGCATCCTGACGAACAGCGCGACGCCCGGCACGCTGATCGGCGGCGGCATCAACATCGCCAACCGCACCGGCGGCGCGGTGACCTTCACCGACCAGGTGACGATCACCGGCGGCAACGGCGTGTCGATCTCGGGCGGCACCGCCGCCGGCGCCGTCAATTTCAATGGCGGCCTCGACATCACCACCTCGGCCGATACCGGCCTCGATTTCTCGGGCCTGAACCTGCTCACGGTCGCCAATGCGGGCTCGACGACGATCAACGCGACCGGCCAGACGGCGCTGTCGCTGCAGGGCGCGATCGGCGCTGGCGGCGTCCATTTCAACAGCGTCACCTCGACCAATGCGGCCGCCCAGGGCGTGCTGATCAGCGGCGCCAGCGGCGGCAATGTCGATCTCGACGCCGTCAACGTCGCCGGTTCAGGCGGCGCCGGCATCGAGGTTCTCAATTCGAGCGGCACTTACATCTTCGGCAATACCACGATCGACAATTCGGCCTCGGCCGGCCGTGGCGTGAACATCGAGAACGCCGCCAGCGCCACCACCATCACCTTCGACGGCACGCTGGGCATCACCACATCCACGGGCAGCGGCTTCCGCGTCGCAAGCAGCGCCCCGCCGGCCGCCACCACGGTCAATGTGACGGGTGCCGGCACGCGCAGCGTCAGTACCTCGAACGGAACCGCCGTCGACATCACTTCGGCCACCCTCGGCGGCGGCTTCACCTCGGTCAACGCCAGTTTCTCGGGCGCGGCCAACGGCATCAACCTGCAGCAGGTGGCGGGCTCGCTCGATCTCGGCAACGGCACGCTGACCAACACCGGCTCCGGCGCCGCCTTCAATGTCGGCTCGGCCACCGACCAGAGCGGCGGGAATGCGACGATCTCTTATGCCGGCAATATCGCCTCCAACGGCAACGGCGCGGCGGTCTCGGTCCAGGAACTGACCGGCGGTTCGGTGACGCTGTCGGGCAATCTGACGGACGGTTCCGCCACCAATGGCGGCCACATCGTCGTTGCCAACATCAACAACGGCACGGCGGCCACCATCACCTTCTCCGGCGCCAGCAAGCAGATCAGCTCCGGCACCAACGACGCGGTCAGCCTGACCGGCAACACCAACGGCACGGTCAACTTCACCAATGGCGGGCTGGCGATCACCGCCACAAGCGGCGCCGGCTTCACGGCCACGGGCGGCGGGACGGTCAATGTCGGCACCGGCGGTAGCGCCAACACCATCGCCACGACCTCGGGAACCGCGCTGAACCTCAGCGGCGTGACGGTGGGCGCCACATCGCTGAATTTTTCGACCGTCTCGGCCAACGGCGCCGCGAGCGGCGTTTCGCTTGCCAACATAGCCTCGTCGGGCGGCGGCACGATCGCGCTCGGCACGGTCAACCTGCAGGGCATCACGTCGCGTGGTGTCGATGTATCCGCCACGTTGGGCGCGGCGCTGTCCTTCAACGACCTCGATATCGGCTTGAACAACAGCGCCGCCGTGGCCTTCGATCTCAACGGCGCAACGATCAATGCCGCCGTTACCGCCAACGATTTCGACGTCACCAATGCGGCCGCGGCCGGGACCTCGATCGGCGTCGATCTGCGCGGCGCCACCGGCGGCCAGACCGTGCGTCTCGGCGACACCGACCCGAACGGCGCGAGTTCGAGCATCGCCGGTGTCAACACTGGCGTCTTCCTCAGTTCGGCGAGCAACCTCAACTTCATCTATGGCGACGGCGAGCAGGCGATTGACCAAGCCTCGACCATCAGCGCCAATGTCGGCATCGACGCCTCCAGCGCGCCGGTCTCCGGCACCTACGACTTCCAGGATGTCAACTTCGCGGCCAGCCCCGGCCTCGGCTTCGGGGTCGGCAGGATCTACTTCGTCGGCACCAGCGCCACGGGCGACGGCAGCGGCAAGGACCAGAACAATCTCGCGACGCTGACCACGGCGGAAGCGGCGGCGGTTTCAACCGACATCATCGTGCTGGTCAATGACGGCGGCGTTATAACGGCGGCGGGCAGCAACGGCAACGACACGCTGGCGCTCGCAACCAGCGAACAAGTGCGCGGCTTCGGCAACGGCAACATCGATCTGGCGCTGACGGTGCCGTCGACGATCCAGCTGGCCAGCAACAACATCTCGATTGTAGACCAGACGCCAAACGGCGCGGCGACGCTGACGAGCGCGGATGGCAGCAGCATCGTCACCCTGGCCGGCAACGGCAACATCATCGACGGCTTTACGATAAATGGCAACGACGGCACAGGCGCCAATGCCGCGATCGGCATCAGCGGCTCCGGCACGGCGAACGCCACGATCAGCAACATGACGATCAGGAACGTCACGGCCACCGATATCGACTTCGGCACCGGCGCTGCCGGCACCACGACGCTGACCAATCTCTCCCTCTTGTCTACCGGGGCTGGCGGCACTGCCATCAAGTTTGGCGCAGCCTCCGGAACGGTCACCGGCACCAATGTCGACACGACAGGCGGCAGCGGCGTGTCCGTCGTCGGTGGCAGTGCGGCCTTCACCTTCGACAGCGCGAGCTCGATCGCCAACGTCGCCGGCACCGCCGTGAGCATAACCAACCGCACCGGCGGCGGCTTCGGCTTTGCCGGCACGGTTACGTCGACCATTGGCGGCAGCGGCATCGTCATCTCCGGCGCGACCGGCGTAAATACGGTCAACTTCAGCGGCGCGGTCAATTTCAACGCGGCGGGCACAGGTGTGTCGATCAACAATGGCGGCCTGGCCTCGGCCGTCAGTTTCGCCAACCTCTCCCTCACGACGGGCAGCGCCAACACGGCCTTTACGGCGACCAACGGCGGCACGGTCAATGTCACCACCGGCTCGATCAGCACGACTGCCGCCCAAGCGGTCAACCTCAACGGCATCGCGGCCGGCATCAATTTCACCTCGACCACCTCCGGCGGCGGCACCAACAACGTCGCGCTTACCAATGTCACCGGCACGGTGAACCTGGGCACCGGTTCGCTGACCGGCGCGTCGGGCGTCGCCTTCCTGGGCTCCGGCGGCACGGCAACCGTCACCTATGGCGGCTCGATCACCAAGACCAGCGACGGCCGCACGATCGATATCCAGAACCGCACTGGCGGCACGGTGACACTCAGCGGCGCGGTTTCCTCGACCGGCTCGAGCGACGGCGTTTTCCTCAACGCCAACACCGGCTCGACCATCAGCTTCACCGGCGCCCTGACCATCGACACCTCGAGCAGCAACTCGATCGGCTTCAACGCGACCGGCGGCGGCACGGTCAGCGCGACCGCCTCCGGCAGCACCATCAATTCGGGCCAGGCGACCGCGCTCAATGTCGTCAGCACGACGATTGGCGCCTCCGGCCTGAAGTTCCAGAGCATCTCCTCGAGCGGCGGCACTGCCGCCGGCATAGTGCTCGACGGCACCGGCTCTAGCGGCGGGCTGACCGTAACCGGCACCGGCTCGGCCGGCTCGGGCGGCACGATTTCCAGCAAGACCGGCGCCGATATCCTGACCGGCACAGACGCCGGCGGTCAGACCGTGAGCGGAAGTGCCGGCACCGGCATCTTCCTGAGGAATACCTCCGGAGTATCGTTCGCCAACATGCAGCTGAACGACTTCTCGAACTTCGCCGTCTACGGCAACACCGTCACCAACTTCACGATGACCGGCATGACCATCAACGGCGTCAACGGCAACAACAATGCCGGCGACCGCGAAGAAGGCTCGATCCGCTTCGACAACCTGCTCGGCACCTCTTCGATCACCAACTCCAGCATATCGGGCGGCTACAACCAGAACGTCGACCTCTACAACACCAGCGGCACGCTGACCCGGCTGACCATGGACAACATCCAGTTCGGCCTGATCGATGCGACGGGAGGCAACGACAATGTTCGCGGACAGGTCTACAACAGCGCGACCGCCAACTACACGCTGACCAACAGCACCTTCGCCGGCACGCGCGCCGACTTCATCGCGTTCCTTGCCAACAACAATTCCACCATGGATGCCGTGGTGCGCAGCAACACGTTCCACAACGGCCAGGCGATCATCCCCGGCGGCGGCACGGCGGTCGATATCCGCAGCGGCTCGGGCGGCCTTGCCTCCGCTGCGACGACCACCTTCGATATCTCGCACAACGTTCTGACCGACGGTGGCGCCAATGCCTTCGATACCGTCGGCATCTTCGTCGCCAAGGGTCAGGACAACGGCACCATGGCCGGCACGATCGCCAGCAACCAGATCGGCCCGGCCAAGGTGAACTCCAATTCGGATGGCATTTTCGTGCGCGTGGCCGGCGCTGGCACGATGACGACCCTGATCCAAAACAACACCATCACCGGCGTCGGCAACAACGGCATCCATCTCCAGAACAACGATGGCAGCGCCACGTTGAATGCCACGATCTACGGCAACAGCGTGACGTCGCCAACGAGCTCATTCCCGTTTGCCGCGCTGCTGGTCGACAATGGCGCCACAGCCACCGACACCAGCACGACCAATGTCGTCATCGGTTCGGGCACCGGCGGCGCGGGCAGCAAGAACACGCTGACCCACTCACCCAACTATGCGGTCGATGTTTCGTTGAGCAATTTCAACGCCAGCACGCACCTCAACCTGTCGCGGAATGGTTCGGGCCAGAGCACGGCGCTCGGCGTCATCCAGGATGACAACACCGGCGTGCAAACGGTCGATACGACGGGTGGCAGCGGGACCATCACCTTCGTCAACAGCTTGCCGACGCTTCCGCCGGTAGTGGCGCCCTAAGTCTTGCCTTGCATGTGCCTTGGTGGTGGCATTTTCGCCGCTGGGCGTAACTTTAGTAAAAGTGAAGTTAAAAGATTTTTTTATTACACGCCTTATTGCCGTTGCGTAATGTAATCGCATTGCGCTAATGTATGCTTACAGCAAGGAGGGGTGCGATGGCGGAACCATTTCTTTCCGAAATCAGAATCATGTCTTTTGCCTTCCCTCCGAAAGGCTGGGCGCTTTGCAATGGGCAATTGCTCCCGATCAACCAGAACCAGCCGCTGTTCTCGTTGCTGGGCACCACTTTCGGCGGCGACGGCCGGGTGAATTTCGCCCTGCCCGACTATCGCGGGCGCGTCCCCATCCATGTCGGCGGCAGTCATGTGCTGGGCGAACGGGGCGGCGAGCAGGCGCACACGCTTTCGATCTCGGAACTGCCGGTCCATAGCCATGCCGAGATGGCCACCACGGCCAATGCCGATGTGCCGGCTCCCGCCGGCAACCTGCTGGCAACGGTCGCCAACGTCTATACGCCGCCAGCGAACCCCACTACGACGATGGACCCCGGTACGCTGGCCTTGGTCGGCGGCAGCCAGGCGCATATCAATATGCAGCCGTTCCTGACACTGAGCTTCTGCATCGCCCTGCAGGGCATTTTCCCGTCGCCGACCTGAGGAAACGCAATTATGGCACAACCCTATGTTGGCGAAGTGAGAATGTTTGCCGGCAATTTCAATCCTGCCGGCTGGATGTTCTGCGAAGGACAGCTCTTGCCGATCTCGGAGTATGAAACCCTGTTCAACCTGATCGGCACCACTTATGGCGGCGACGGCGAGAGCACCTTCGCATTGCCCGACCTGAGGGGCCGGCTGCCGCTGCATCAGGGCGACAGTTTCATCCTTGCCGAGACCGGGGGCGTGGAGGAAGTCACGCTGACGACCCAACAGATCCCCTCACACACGCACCCGTTTGTCGCCTCGTTGAACAACGCAGCGGCGAATACGCCCACCGGCAATGTGACCGGGCAGGTTGGCGCCTCGCAGATCTACCGTGAAGCGCCGGCGACGACGCCGATGTCCCCGCAGACCGCCGGGCAGACCGGCGGCGGTCTGCCGCATACCAACTTCCAGCCGTATCTTTGCATCAATTTCATCATCTCGCTGTTCGGTATCTTCCCGTCGCCGACTTGAAGAGGACGTCATGGCCGATCCGTTCGTCGCCGAAATCCGCATCTTTCCGTTCAACTTCGCGCCCAAGGGCTGGGCATGGTGCGACGGTCAACTGCTGCCAATATCGCAGAACACCGCGCTGTTCTCATTGCTCGGCACGACCTATGGCGGCAATGGCAAGTCCAACTTTGGCTTGCCCGATTTGCAGGGCCGCGCGCCGATGCATCCGGGGCAGGGACCGGGGCTGTCGCTGCACGATCTCGGTGAGCAGGGCGGATCGGAGACGGTGCAGTTGCTGATATCGGAGATGCCGCAGCACGGGCACACGCTGATGGGGAATATCAATCCAGCCAATCTGGCGGCTCCAAGTGCGACACGATCCTATGCGCGCACGAATCCAGGGCAATCTTACTCGGCGACAGCCACGTTGACGCCGCTCAACGATCAGGCGGTGCGACCGGTCGGCGGCGACCAGCCGCACAACAACATGCAACCCTATCTCACCTGCTATTTCTGCATCGCGCTTCAGGGCGTCTTCCCACCACGCCCCTGATTTGCCGATGAACCATTTTCGCGGGGCGGCCGGCTGGATGCGCGCGGCGGGTGCTGGGCTCACATTCCGCGGGTCAACGGATGCCGATCTGCCGTTTCTGTTGCACCTCTATGCCTCGACCCGCCTCGAAGAGCTGGCCGTGACATCCTGGGCCGAGGCGCAGAAGGCCGCGTTCCTCGACACGCAGTTCCAGGCGCAGCACGCGCATTACCGCAAATACTACCCCGATGCCGACTGGTTGGTGGTCACGCGTGCCGGCAGCGATATCGGACGGCTCTATATCGAGCGCTGGCCAGGCGAGCACCGCATCATCGACATCGCCTTCCTGCCGGCGTTTCGCGGCAAGGGCTTCGGCTCGGCCCTGCTCAGCGATCTCATCGACGAAGCCGCAGCCATCGGCAAAGCGGTCTCGATCCATGTCGAGAAGCACAACCCGGCCATGCGGCTTTACCTGCGGCTGGGCTTCACCGTGGCCGAAGACAAGGGCGTTTACGACCTGATGCTGCGTCCGGCCCCGTGAGCGCCGCAACCATCACGCACCGCGATACCAGGAGACGATGGTGAAGCGTTCGTTGCGCGTAACCGGCGTCACTTCGTGCGTCGTTTCCGAGCGAAACGCGACCACCGACCCCGGCAATGCCAGCATCGCGACGCGCAGCTCCGGACCGCTGTAAGGTCCGTGCAGGACCAGCGAACCGCCGGAATAGTCCTCCGGCGAAGGCTCGTCGGACTGGCCGTTAAGAAAGATCACCATCGAAATCTTCCGGAAGCGCGACTCGTCGCGAATGATCGGCGTGTTGCCGTCCTGGTGCGGCACGAAGAAATCGCCCTCTTGGTAGTGGAGGAACTGCGGTTTCTCAAACGCGCCCAGCGCGATTGCGAAATGCCGTTCGAGCACCGTTTTTTGCTGCTCCAGCAGACGCTTTATCAGCGCCTGCGCGGCAAGCGAAACTTCGGCACGTCTGGTCTGACGCACCTGCGACCATTGCGGCTTCTGATCGGAACGGCCGAGCAGGCCGGCAGCCTCGCCGGTGGCTGCGCGAATTTCCGAGCACAACGCGCGACAGGTCGCTTTGTCCAGCACTTTGGGGATTGTGACATAGTCGACCACGCCCGGCCGATCTCAGTTGAAGACCGCTTCGTAGATATAGCCCGCCTGGTCGCCGGAGATGGGCACGATGAAGATGTCATGCGTGATCTCGCTGCCGACAAAGCGATAGGTCGCCTGGGGCAAAAGCATTTCGCGCGGCCCTTTGAACAGCGCCGAGAAGCCGCCGCCGGCGCGCGGACTGTTGGCGACGCGTTTTACTGAAGCGAGCTCCAGCGCGACCATCTGCCCGCCTGCCTCGACGACGAATGTCTGCCCGACCGCCTGCTCGAATTGCGTAGCCGATGCCATTCCCGTCCACCTTCAATCACTACCGGTTGCCGCCAATACCGGCGGTCCGCGCCATGCTGTTCATAGCGTGCCGGGAAGCCGTTGCGCCAGCCCTTGTGCTGGCCTAAACCCTTTATAGCTGCGCTATTGCATGGCTTTTTGGAGGAGGCTGAACATGGCTGAAGCGAAGACCGAGAAGGCGCCGGTGCTAGCCGGCTCCGGCAATGCGCTGCCGCTGTTTTATAGCAATCCCGAAGCGCTCAACCCGATACGCCATGGCTCGCTCGGGCTGATCGCGCGCGCCGATTTCGGCTTTGCCCGCGCGGCGCATTCCATCCCCGTGGCGGCCTCAGAAATGCCGGGCGCCATGCGCTCCTATCCGATCGTCTTCATAGGCCCGGCCAAGGCGCCGGTGATCATCACTGGCCTGCGCCAGAACGAGAACCTGTTCGTCGATCACGACGGCCGCTGGACCGAACCCCACTACATCCCGGCCTATGTGCGGCGCTATCCCTTCATCCTGGCGGATGAGTCGGCGACAACGGGCCGGCTGACACTCTGCATCGACCGAGCCAGCGACCGCGTCGTCGATCAACTCGCCGCTCCCTTCCGAGACGATGGCGGCAAGCTCGCTTTGTTCTTCAACGGCACCGAGCCGACCGAAGCGACCAAGCAGGCGCTCGCCTTTTGCAGCCAGTTCCAGAACGATTTCAACGCCACCCGCGCCATGGTTGAGAAGATCGACGCGCACGGCCTGTTCGCGGCGCGGCAGAGCAAGGTGACGCTGGAAGGCGGCGAGACCCTGAATCTCACCGATTTCCAAATCATCGACGAGGTTGCGCTGAACAAGCTTGGCGACGAGGCTTTCCTCGACCTCCGCAGATCCGGCGCGCTGGCGATGATCTATTGCCACCTCGCCTCCTCCAACAGCTGGTCGTCGCTGGTCCACCAGGCGTCGATGCGCAAGCGGGCTTAGAAAATGAGCGGCGACAATTTGATCGTGTGACGGTACGCCGATGATCGCTGATCGGCTACGCTTGCCCGATGCTTTGGGACAGCCAGACGAGGATTCTTGTCGAACTCTTGACGGATCACGACGCCACAGAACTCACAAAGGCGAGGCATTCGCCGTCGACATCGAAGTCGTTGGTTGAGGGCTAGTAAATGGCATTTCGGTGTCTTGGCACCGGCAGGAAAGTACGTTGGCGTTATCGCTTACTTACAGCCGGGACAGATCCAGCGCTCGATGACAACAGCGCGCAAATACCTCGTTTGTCAGCGGCAAGCAGGAATGTGCCTCACAACGAGTGCCGAATCGGTGACTACGTGCCAGTCCAACGCAAAACGGCCCGCGTTGAGCGGGCCGTTTTGCGTTTGGTTGCGGGGACAGGATTTGAACCTGTGACCTTC
>NZ_VFTL01000042.1:0-59786 GCF_006439385.1 Mesorhizobium sp. B3-1-7 | reverse complement strand
CCAACTTCATGGGCTTCGTCAAACTCGCCGCTATCGCCATCTGGCTCAAATAGTTAAATCGTCACCACCGCCTAGTTTAGCACTCCGGGCTGGCGCGAAACTTACACGATTTAGAGATCGCTAATGTTCCAGCTTGATACTGGGCGGCGATCGACCTTCTAGCCGCCGACCAGCGGCACGGTCACCGAGGTGGTATAGCTGATCGGATAATCGCTGAAATAGGGAAAGCTGATGACGAAGGCGTAGCTGGCGTTGACGTGCGCCATGCGGAAGCCGCCGCTCGCCGGGTCGGTGGTGATGGTGACGTTCACGTTCTGCAGGCCCAGCGCCTGCAGTTTCTGCGTCGCGACCGCCTGTATGTCGGCCTGCGTCAGCGTGTTGTTGAGCTGCAGGGAGCGCGCGGAGGCTTCAAGCGCATAGCGCACGCTGGAGATGTTGTTCATCGACCAGCCAAAGGCGAAGATGCCGAACAGCAGCATGATGAGGAAGGGCGCAACCAGCGCGAACTCGAGACCGGCGCCACCCGAGATGTCGCCGACAAATGCTTGACGCCTTTGCTTAGCGGACACGGACCACCTGCAGATGACCGATCGACGTGTCGCGCGGGAAGACGCCGAAGATGAAAGGCGGCTTCCAGGTGCCCGACGCCTGGATCTGGACGAAGACCGAAGGCACTTTCGGCCCGCTGCAGATGGTGGTCGAGGTGACCACGGTCGTTCCGCATTTGTAGGCACGGCTCACCGTGATCGCCGCATCGTCCGGTTTGTGTTCCCAGCTCGCCAGCGCCGCGGCCTGGGTGGCGCTGTCGTCGGTGCCGCCTGCCATGACAAGGTTGGCGGCCGTCTTCACCCCTGCCCGCATCGCCAGCGAGCTGGTGACGTAGGACCAGCCGTCCAAGACGCCCAGAAGAGCGGCGCACAGCACCGGCATCACCAGCGCGAGCTCCACCGCGGCGATGCCGGCGCGGTCCCTGCCGAAGCGGATTGCCCGTAGCCGCATGGCCGCTACTCGACCACCGCAACCGACTGGGTGGCCGGGATGTCCTTCATCCCGAGGCTCGAGCAGTCCTGGTTGATGGTCGAGTTGCCCGACCACTGAATGGTGTCGGCAACAACCTGGGTGCAGCCGTTCTTACCCGAGAAATTGCCAAGGTAATTGACCTGCTGCCTGGGAAAATAGATTGCGCCGGTCAAAAGCGAAGTCGCGTTGCCGTTGAAAGTGCTTTGCGCCGCCGTCCCTGTCCGGTCGCCGTAGAACAGCACGCCGGAATAGGTGCCCGTGGTCGGGGCGGCCAGCGTCACGGTGGCGTTGCCGTTCATGCTGACGGTGTTGCTGCCGGCCATGAAGATCGTGACGTCGCTGCCTTGGATGACGGCACCCGCATTGATCTTCAAGTCGCCCTGGACGACGTAGACACCGGGGGAAAGCGTGATATTGCCGTTGAGGTTCATGCCGCTGCAGTAGGTCCCGGGCTGGATCGTTTGCGTCGTCTTGTTGCCGTTGATCTTCTGGCATGGGTTTGAGGTCGCGGGAGCCGGCAAGCTGGCGAACGGGTCGGCCGCTGGCAGGGCTTGGGTGATCGGAGACTTGCAAACCATCGTTGGCGGATTGTTCAGCACCATGCCGCCGACGGTGATCAGACAGTCGGTCTGGACAGCCGCCGAGCCCTGGATCTTGATTGCGTCGGAGGCGTTCGAATTCGCCATGTCAACGCAGCCGATTTTCTTCGCGTTGGTGTTGCCGGAGAAGAGCAACGCCTGCGAAGCCGTGAGACTGAGAGCTATGTCGCAAGCTTTGGAGGCATCGGTGATCAGTGCCACCGCCCTCGCCTGCTCCGGCACCTTCGTCTGCGTGAAGATGGAGGTGAACATGCGGTCGAGGTTCTGGTTGAGGATCACCTCGACCGCCTTCTTGGCCGTGTTCGGCCCGGACGCCGGCGGGGTGTTGACGACGATGGTGCCGCCGCCCAGCCCGTTCGAGGCGGCCGATGTCGTGGCGGCGGCGGTGATGGTGGCGGTGTCGGACCCCGCGATCTTTTCCAACGCGCCGGCATAGGCGGCCGCGTCGGCGATCGCCTGCAGCTTCAGGCTCGAATAGTACCAATAGGAGGTCTCGACGCCGAGCCCGGCGCCGCCGATGACGACCGGCAGGGTCAGCGCGAAGATGGTCGCGACATTGCCGCCCTTGCCTTCGCAAAAGCGTCGAGAGACCAGTCCAGAAAAAAGATTTCTGATGAACCGACCTGAAAAGGCCATGGCCGAGCGCACCCAAGCTATCCCAGCCGTTACGTCATCATTATCATATGAACGAATGCCTAATTATTTCGCTCGACTTGCGCTGTTAGGACTGCATCGGGCCGCCACCCCGCCTTGCGCCGCGCACACTAAGACTTAAGGCCCAGAAACGCTCAGACTTAAGATGTAACCATTAGTAAAACCATATATTTTAGCACTTTCCGCATTTTATCTTTTTTGGAAATCGCCCGTAGAGACAGCGTGCCTATCACTTTCGCATATACGACGAGGGCGGACTTCCATGTTTGCACGTTTCTGGGCTTCGAGGCGCGGCAACTTCGCGGTCGCGACCGCGGTGGCCATGGTGCCGCTGATGCTTGCCCTGGCAGGGTCCATCAACTTGATCGGCACCAGCGACGACGCCGCGCAGTTGCAGAATTCGCTTGACGCGGCCGACCTTGCAATCGGTACGAAATACCAGGCGAGCATGTCGGCGAGCGATGTGCAGCAACTCGGCCAGACCTTCTTCGCGGCCAATATGAGCACCGCCGACGCGCAGGAATATGCGGGCAGCGTCGCCGCCTTCCAGGCCGGGGCCAGCGGCGATCCGAGCGCCTACTTCATTTCGGTGTCGTCGAGCATAAGCCGACCGGCCTTCGTCCCCGGCATGCCGGCCTGGCCGGCGACGCGCTCCGCCTCGGTCAAGATCAAGCCCGGCGCGCAGGCCTGCGTGCTCGCGCTCGATCAGAATGCCGACGGTGCGGTCAGCCTGCAGGGCTCCACCAATGTGGCGATGAGCGGTTGCGTGATCGCGGCCAATTCGGACGCCGCCGACGCCGTCAGCCGGGGTGGCTCGGCGATCGTCAGCGCTGGCTGCGTCTCGACAGTCGGCGGCACGCAAGGGTTGACGCCGCCCAGCGCCACCCTTTCCTGCGGCGCGCCGCAGGAAAACCAGTATGCCTCGTTCGATCCGCTGGCCGACGTCGTTCCGCCTCCCTACACGCTCTGCCTGCCCGTGCCGAACGGCAAGACAATAACGCTTTCGCCGGGTACCTACTGCGACAAGACGCTGTCGGGAAATATTACCCTCAATCCGGGCACCTACATCATGCGCAACGTCACCATAAAGCCAGGCGGCAACGGCAGCCTGAGCGGCCAGGGCGTGACGATCTTCCTGATGGAGAACTCGCAGCTCATCATCAACGCCAACGAGCAGGTGAACCTGTCGCCGCCGGCCAGCGGCCCCTACGCCGGCATCACAATCTACCAGGCGCGCGGCAACACCCAGGCGCTGACGCTGAACGGCGGATCCGGCTCGGTGGTGAGCGGTTTCATCTACGCCCCGGACGCTGCCATCACCTATGCCGGAAATTCGGACATGAACGCCGAGGGCAGTTGCCTGCGGCTGGTCGGCGACACTGTCGCAATGACGGGGAGCTCCGCCGTTAAATCGGATTGCACGGCCGAGCTTGGGAACCGCGCTATGTATGCGGGACGGATGATCACCCTGGCGAAATGAACGCCAATCTCGTCATCCCTTTGAACGCAATTCCGGACGGAAAACCGCTCGCGCCTTTCCTGGAATTGCTTCTAGGGAAGATCACAACTCGCCTATGATATCCGCGCCCGCCTGCTCGTCGAAGAGCACCGCGCAGCCGCGCTCGAGCGCGACCTGCGTCAAGGCGTTGGCCGCATCCGCATCCGACGAGACGAAATCGCCGGTCAGGACGCGAAATTCCTCGACGGCCTTCGACATCGGCACCAGGCGCCCGGCAGACAGGTCGCTCGCACATGCGTCGATGACGCACAAAAGATCGATGAGTTCGAAATTATGCATGGCGGCCTCCGCCTGCGCCATCCCTTCGCTCAATCAACGGTACGAGGCGCGGACTGGTTCCCTCGCCTGCGTTCGGCGGATGGCCTGACGGGCGCAAGCTTGAGATCGAAGCGAGTAGGTAGGCATGGCTCGGCACAGGCCTTGCGCACCGATCTGGTGGCCATCGTGTCGATCGGAAGAAGGACCACCATCTGGGCATGGCGTTGTGGCCAGAGCGGCCTGCCGAAGAGGAGGAAGACGCCGCCGATCAATCCCGCCAAAAGCAGCGCGGCAAACAGGTTCGCGATCACGTTGCCGGGTTGCACGGCCAGCAACTCCAAGAGAGTTTCCAGGGCGAAAGGAATGCCCGCCATATCGCAGGAATGGCGGGCACCCATCGTCAACCGCCGATGAAGGGACTTTGTCCGGCGGCTTGCTAGCCAATGAAATGGGGCCGTTGTTGTTTCCCGGAAATCGGCGCCTCGGGCCTCTGCGTTCGGCGGGTGAGACTTCGGTCCGAACATGACCCGGGACCGTTGCCCGAAGCGCGGCCTTTAGCCAGCCGCGGCCCTTATTACATTAGCAATACCTTATGATAAGGCGTATGAATGAATGGGATAGCGGTCGCCGACGATCGCAACGTCGGGCTCCGCTTTTACAAGGGAGGATGCCATGGCCGAAGCTGCAATGCAGGTGACAAAACTCGAATCCAAATCGCACAACACTCCCGACGAGGTCCGCGCGCCCGCCAAGACGCGCGTCGAAATCGTCCGGCTGCCCGGTTATTCCCTGGCGCGAATGAACATGCAGCCGGGCTGGAAATGGTCCGAATGCGTCAAGCCGGTGGTCAAGACCGACAGCTGCCAGGTCTCGCATGTCGGCTACGTCGTGTCCGGATCGATCACCGTGCGCATGACCGATGGCACGCAAAAGACCTTCGAGGCCGGCACGTCCTATACCATCCCGCCGGGCCATGACGCCTGGGTGGAAGGCAATCAGCCCTTCCAGTGCATCGAGGTGCTGAGCGCCGAGCAATACGCCAAACCAGCATAGGCCGGATCCAGCCGATGGGCGGCTATGAAGCTGCACCAGCCAAGCTGCGGGATCAAGGCGACGTCACCTTGATCCCGTTCGCAGGTGCGATCGCCGCCTCATTCGAATGAATGAGGCAGGCTCATTCATTTGTATGAAGACACAGAAAGCAGGCTCATAGGGGCCTTGACACTAGACTGCTTTTGTTCTCTTTATGTTCCCTAAATCAGCCTTTTCCAACAGAGAAATCTAATACTGCACCGCGGCAAAGCGGGCACTGCAGACGGGAGCGCAGGATGCTCGCTAAGGACGCCGCTGCCGCCACCATCCTGCATGCCGATCTCGATGCCTTCTACGCCTCCGTCGAGCAGTTGCTCGATCCGTCATTGCGCGGCAAGCCGATCGCCGTCGGCGGCGGCGTGGTGCTGGCGGCTTCCTATGAGGCCAAGGTCTTCGGCGTGCGCGGCGGCATGTCCGGCCGCAAGGCGCGCGAGCTCTGCCCGCAGCTCATTTTCGTCGGCGGCCATTTTTCCGAATACCAGCGTCTCGGCGATGCGGCGATCAAGGTGCTCGACGATTTCACGCCGGTGGTCGAACGCATCTCGATCGACGAGGCCTTTGCCGACGTCGCCGGCTGCACGCATCTGTTTGGCCCTCCGCAAGAGATCGCGCGAAAAATCCGCGCGCGGGTGAAGGCCGAGCTCGGCCTGCCGATCTCGATCGGCGTGGCGCGGACAAAACATCTCGCCAAGATCGCCTCGCAGGTCGCCAAGCCAGACGGATTGGTGGTGGTCGAGCCCGGCACCGAGCTCGCCTTCCTGCACGATTTGCCCGTCACGCTGATGTGGGGCGTCGGCCCCGCGACCAAGGCCAGGCTCGCGGAAATCGGCGTCGAGACGATCGGGCAATTGGCGCGCACGCATAGCGGGGCGCTGGAGCGGCTGATCGGCCATGCCGCCGGCCAGAAGCTTGCCGCGCTTGCCTGGAACCGCGACCCGCGCAAGCTCGAGACGCATCGGCGCGCGCATTCGGCCGGCGCGCAATCGGCGCTGGGCAGGAAGCCGGCGCTGCCGCGCGTCTTCGTGCCGACGCTGCTCCATCTGGCCGACCGCGTCGCCAGCCGCTTGCGCGCCAAGGACCGGCCGGGGCGCACGGTCACGGTGCGCGTGCGCTTCGCCGACATGCGCGCGGTGAGCCGCTCGATTACGCTCGAGCAGCCGATCCACGCGACCGCGATGCTGGCCGAGATCGCCGAGGAGCTGGTGCGCGGCGTGCTGGCCGCCCATCCGGGTGAGCGCGACATCTCGCTGCTCGCCATCTCGGTCTCGCATCTGGAGGAGCATACCGAGCTGCAGCTCGAATTGCCGCTCGGCCTGGCGGACGAGAAGCTCAAGCCCGGCAGCCGAAAAGGTCTCGCGCGCTTCGGCGCAGACCGCGCCATCGACAAGATCCGGCAGCGCTTCGGCAAGGAGGCCGTCGGCTACGGCACGGTGGCGCTGGAAGGCGCGCGCTCGGTGCCGGACGGGTTCAGGGAACTGGCGGAGAAGGAGTTGTAAAGGGGCCTGCGCCCAGCTCCACCCAATCCAGCCGCATCGTCACACTCATCGTCGCCCCATCATCGAGCACCGTCAGCCCCTGGCCATGATGCGCATCGACCGGGTGCGACACCGGCTCGAAGCAGAAGAAGCCGGCATCATGCGACGGGGAATAGAGGATGAACACGTCCAGCTCCGGCGAGGCTGCCAGCTCAAGCACAATCCCCTGCGCCGGCTGGACGATGGTAGCGCGACGATCCCAGCCGACAAAGGCGTTGTTTACCCAACCCGCCGGCAAAAGCGAGAGCCGCGAGAAATCCCACCACGGATGCTCAGCAAGCGGCGCGACGCCCGTTGGCAAATGGCGCTCATCCTCCAGCCAAACCCGCCCTGCCTTCGCCTTCAGCGTGGTCCTGGCGCCGCGCGGAAACCAGGGATGGAAACCGAGGCCATAGGGCAAGCGCATGCCGGCACGGTTCTCCACCGTAAGGTGGGCCTCGAGAGCGCCGTCGTGTAGCGAGTACACAACGGAGGCCGCGTAGCGGTAAGGACCGATCGCGCCGTCATCGAGCATCAGCTCGGCTTCGGTGTCGGTATGGCGGGCAAGCCGCCAGGGCTTCTGGAAACCGTCGCCGTGGATCGGAAAGGCTTCACCGGGCACATTCGGCCTGATGGCATGGAAGCGGCCGTCGAAGGTGAAGCCGCCGCCGGAGATGCGGTTCGACCACGGCACGAGGAGTTGGCAACCGGACGCGCCGGCGCCGTCCCCTGCCCGCAAAAGCGGAACCCGCGCACTGCCGACAAGCGCATCATAACGGGCGATCGCGCCACCCTTGTCGGGCGCGAGCACGAGCCGCGCGCGGCCATCGCGAAGCTCAACCATGCCAGCCCTCACCAGCCGCCGTCGACGGCGATGTTCTGGCCGCTGATCATGTCGGAGGCAGGCGAGACGAGGAACAGCACGAGATCGGCGACGTTGCCCGGCTCGATGCGCTTCTTCAGGCTCTGGTTCGCGAGAATCCAGTCATTGTATTCCTTCAGCCGATCGCCGAAGACGCGCTCTTCCGCCTCCGAGACCACCGCGCCCGGCGATACGGCATTCACCCTGATGCCATGCGGCCCAAGCTCGCGCGCCAGCGATTTGGTGAGGCCGAGCATGGCGCCTTTCGACGCGACATAGGGCACGTAGCCGTCCCAGCGGCCGTTGAGCGTGATCGAGCAGAAGTTGACGATCTTGCCGTGACCCTTGGCCTTCATGCCTGGAGCGCAGGCCCGCGCCAGCGCGAAGGCGGCCGAAGAGTTGACGCGGATCTGGTCCTCATACTCGGCGAGCGAGAATTCCTCGAACGGCCGGTTGATGATCAGCGCCGCGTTGTTGATCAGGATGTCGATGCCGCCTTCCTTCGCCGCAAGCGCGGCAACCGCCGCTTCCGCCTCGGCCAGCCGGTTGAGATCGCAGCCTATGAAGGCAATGTCGCCTGCGGCCTCGCCGGCCAACCCGGCGACTATCTCCCCCGCGCCCGTGGCATCAGGGCGGTCGAGCAACAGCACGCGCGCGCCGGCTCGCGCCAGTGCCACCGCCTGGGCCCGGCCGAGCGAGCCCAGCCCGCCCGTCAGAAGCACCTTACGACCAACGAGCGCCTTCATCGCCTATTCCTCACAGCACGGAATGGACTTCGTCGATCGAGGTATCCTCGATACGCTTGTCCAGCACCACCTCGCCGCGCGCCATAGCCACGATGCGGTCGCAGCAGTCGAAGACGTGATGCATGTTGTGGCTGATGAAGACGCCTGTCACCCCCTGCTCCTTCAGGCCGCGCACGAAGCCGATCACCTTGTTTGTCTCCTTGACCGAGAGATGGTTGGTCGGCTCGTCGAGGATCATCACCTTCGACTTGAAATGCATGGCGCGCGCGATGGCGACGCCCTGGCGCTGGCCGCCGGAGAGCTCACCGACCAGCGCCTCGGGCGAGCGCAAATGCAGATCGACATTGGCGATGGCGCGGATGCTTTCCTCTGCCATCTTCTTCTGGTCGAGGATGCCGACGCCGAGGATCGAGAAGCGGGTCGGCTCGCGGCCGATGAACAGGTTCCTGGCGATCGACATGGTGGGGACCATGGAGTTGTACTGGTAGATGGTCTCGATGCCGAGATCCATGGCGTCGCGCGGCGTGGCGATGCTGACCGCCCTGCCCTCGACCTGGATTTCGCCCTGGTCGGCACGGTGGACGCCGGACAGGATGTTGATCAGCGTGGACTTGCCGGCGCCGTTGTCGCCGACAAGGCCGAGCGCCTCGCCGCGCTTGAAGTCGAGCGAGACGCCCTTCAGCGCATGCACGCCGGAATACCATTTGTGCAGGTCGCGCACCGAGATGATCGCGTCGCCCACGGCTCAGCCCTCCATCTTGATCGCCTTAGCGCGTTTTCGCATCCAGGCATTGGCGACGACGGCGAAGATGGTGAGGAAGCCGATGGCGAACTTGAACCAGTTGGCGTCGACGTGGCTGAGCACGAGCCCGTTGTCGATGACGCGGATCAGCGTCGTGCCGATGATGCCGCCCATCACGGTGCCGATGCCGCCGGTGAGCGAGGCGCCGCCGATGACCGCGGCGGCGACCGCCTGCAGCTCCATCCCCTCGCCGATCGATGGCAGCGGCGAGCCCAGCCGCAGCACCTGCAGCATGCCGGCGAAGCCGGAAAGCACCGAGCACAGCATGAAGCAGACGATCTTAACCCTGGCGGTCGGGATGCCCATCGAGGCGGCGGCCGGCAGGAAGCCGCCGGTGGCCTTGATCCAGTTGCCGAAATTGGTGCGCGACAGCATCAGCGAGGTCAGCACCGCGACCGCCACGAACCACAGGAAGGACATGCGGAACATGTTGCCCGGCCCGACGAAGGAGGTGAACAGCCAGTTGGGCAGGTCGGCGGGCAAGAGCGGCGGGAAACCGCCGGAGACCACGACCGTGAGCGAGCGCGCCATGAACAGCATGCCGAGCGTGGTGATGAAGCTGGGGATGGCGAAGCGGATGGTGATATAGCCGTTGATGAAGCCGATCGCCGCCGCGACCGCCAGTCCGGCGAGCAGCGCCAGCGGGAACGGCCAGCCATGCACCATCAGCACCGCCATCGACATCGGCATCAGCGCGAACACCGACCCGACCGAGAGGTCGAACTCGCCGCTGATCATCAGGATGGTGACGCCGATGGCGACGAGGCCGGCCTCCGGCAGGATGCCGAGTATGCCGCGCAGATTGTCGGCGTTCAGAAACACGCCGTGCGAGCGCACCTGGAACAGGACGATGAGCAGCACCAGAAGGATCAGCCCGGCCAGCTCCGGTTTTTCGAGATAGGTCTTGAACAGGCGCTTCAACGAAAGGCTCCGGGGTTCGGGATTAAGACGCATCGGCGACGGCTGGCGCCGCCGACGCGGGTCTCGCTGTTGGGGAGCTTATCTCAGTCCCTGGGCGGACAGCGCCATGATGCTGTCGGCTTCCTTCGGCCGCACGATACCCTGGCCGGTGTCGATATCCGACGGAGCAAGGCCGATCTTCTTGTTCAGATAGGCCTCCATCACCGGCATGAAGCCCTGCATGTAGGGCTGCTGGTCGACCAGCGCCTGGACATAGCCCTTCTGCATCTGCTGCAGCACTTCCGGAACGAGGTCGAAGCCGCCGAGCAGCACCTTGCCGGGCGCCACGCCACGATCGGCCAGCACGCGCGCCACGCCGGCGCACCAGAAGCCGGTGTCGAAATAGGCCGTGGTGTCGGAATGGGCGTTCAGATAGGCGCCGACGCGATCGGAGGTGATGGCGAGATCGGTGCCACTGTCGATGCGCTCCCACGACACGTCACGGTCTTTATGCGCGGCCTTGTACTCATCGAGGAACTGCATGATGCCGGCGCCGCGGCTTTCCGACCAGTTCTGGCCGGGCGCCGAAATGCCGACCAGCACCTTGATCGGGCCGTCCTTCGGGAAGCTCTCGGAAATTGCCTTGGCGAGCGAATAGCCGGCCGGCTTGAAACCCTGGCCGACGAAGGCCTGCCGGGTATTGCCCTTTGCGCCCTCGGTGTCGTCGACATTGACGGCGATCACCAGCACGCCCGCGTCGCGCGCCTCCTTGATGACGTCGTCCAAGGCGTGGTCGTCGACAATGGAGGTCAAAAGCGCGTCGGGCTTGGCGGCAAGCGCGGCGCGCATGTTCGCGACCTGCTGCTCGACCGAGCCCTCGGTCTGGGTGAAGACCATGTTGCAGTTCGCTTCGACCTTGGCGCAGGCATCGTCGAAACCCTTCTTCACCGCCTGCCAGAACGTGTTCGAGGCCGACGAATGGTGGGTGAAGATGATGTTGAGCCCGTCGGCGCGGGCCACGGTCTGGCCGCCGATCAGGGCGACGCCGAGCAATAGCATTGCGGTGAGTTTCTTCATGTCTGTTCCTCCCTTTGGATTTTTCAAATGTTTGTCCCGTCGCTGACGCGACGATGGACGGTGTAGACGCGGCCGAGGTCCGGACTGAGCGCCAACCCCAGCCCCGGCCCGGGCGGCACGGTGATCATGCCGTCCTTCACTTCCGGCAGCGCGGTGACCAGATCGCGGTACCAGGTGCGGTAGAAAGCGCGCACGCTTTCCTGGACGAGCGCATTGGGCGCGTTGAGCGAAAGATGCGTCGAGGCGGTGAGCACGACTGGACCGGTGCAGTCATGCGGCGCCACCGGCAGCCGCCAGGCCTCGGCCATCGAGGCGATCTTGCGCGCTTCCGACAGGCCGCCGCACCAGGAGATGTCGAGCATGACGATGCCGGCCGCTCCCGTCTCCAACAGGTCGCGAAAAGCCCAGCGGCTGCCCAGCGTCTCCGAGGCCGAGATCGGCGCCGGGCTTGCCGCGGCGTAGCGCCTGAGGTCGCCGAGGCTGTCCATGCGGATCGGATCCTCGTGCCAGTAGGTGGCGTAGGGTTTCAGCGCTTCCGCGATCCTGATGGCCGGCAGGAGCTGCCACATGGAGTGGAACTCGACCATGATGTCCATCTTGTCGCCGACGGCTTTGCGAATCTTTTCAAACGGTTCCAGTGCCGCCTTCAGGTCGGCGGCGGAAATGTCGTTGCCACGCGTCTTTTCCGCGGCGTGGTCGAACGGCCATATCTTCATGGCGGTGATGCCGTCCTCCAGCAGTTCCCCGGCCAGGTCGCCGGCGCGGGTGAGGAAGGCGTTGAGGTCGTCATAGTCGCGCCCGGCGCCGATACCGTAATTGGCCGTCGTCTGGCCCTTGGCGTCCTTGATGTATTCGGTGCCGGCGCAGGTGTTGTAGGTGCGGATCGAACGGCGGCTGAAGCCGCCGAGCAGTTGCGCGACCGGCTGGCCGGTGGCTTTGCCGAAAATATCCCACAGCGCGATGTCGAAGGCCGAGTTGCCGCGCACTTCGGCGCCGCTGGAGCGGAAGCCGAGATAGCCGACGAGGTCGGCGGCCAGGAGGTCGATTTGCAACGGGTCGCGGCCGATCACACGCGGCGCGACATATTCGTGCAGATATTCCTCGACGGTGCGCGACAGGAAGAAGGTCTCGCCGAGCCCGGTGATGCCCTCGTCGGTGTGAACCTCGACCCAGAGCAAATTGGGCCGCTCCTCGATGCGGACGGTTTCGATGGCGCGGATCTTCATCAGGCAATCCCCGCGTCGAGCAGCGCCTTGACGCTCTTGTCGAAATGCTCGGCCATGTGCTCGGCCGCCAGCCGTGGATCGCCCTTGAGGATGGCGTCGGCGATGTCCTCATGGCCCTTGATCATCTTGAGCTGGGCCTCGCCGGACGAGCGGGTCCGCCAGCCTATCACCCAGGTGCGGCGCGTGACACCGCTGAATGCGGTGACGATCAGCGAAAAGACCGGGTTGTGCGAGGCCGCCGCGATCGCCTCGTGGAAGGCGATGTCATGTTCCATGACGGTCTCCGGGTTCGTGAAATTCTCGCGCATCAGCCGGGCCGACCGGGCGATCGCCTCGGCCTCCTGGTCGGTACGGCGCAGTGCGGCAAGCGCAACCGTGCGCATCTCGATGGTGCGCCTGACGTCATAGACCTGCTGGACGCTTATCTGCTGGGTGGTGATGCCGTGCTCGATGACCATCGACATGGCGCCGGTATCGAGCTTGGCGACGGTGGCGCGGCGCCCAGCGCTCATGTCGATCAGGCGCATCGCCGACAGCGAGCGGAAAGCCTCGCGCACGACGGTGCGGGAGACGTTGAGCTGGCGCGTCATGGCGGCTTCGCTGGGCAGCGGATCGCCCGGCGCCAGGCCTTGCGAGCGGATGTGCTGGGAGATCGCCTGGATCGCCGTGCTGACCAGTCCGGGATTCGGTTCGCCCGGTGGATCTGTCTGCTCCTGCATGCCGCTCCCTCAAAACCTGTATGACAGGTTGTTATTCAATTGCTCATATTTCATGCAAAAGCTATATGTCAAGCCGATTTCTGGAACCCTGCCCCTGGAGAAGCCTCATGCACGAAACGGAAGCCGGCCTGATCTTCGACGCGCGCGACGTGGTCGGCGAGAGCCTGGTGTGGGATGACCGCTGCGGCAGGCTGGTCTGGGTCGATATCATCGGCCGCCGGATCCATCGGCTGAACCCGTCGACCGGAGCGCATGAGAACTGGCCGACGGACGATCTCGTCACCTCGGTCGGCCTGCGCGCCGATGGCGGCGCCGTCGTCGGGTTGCGCAAGGCGATTGCGCTGTGGGATTTCGGCGGGCCGTTCGGGACGCTGGCGACGATCGAGGCCGACCGGCCGGGCACAAGACTGAACGAAGGCGTGGTGGCGCCGGACGGCTCGTTCTGGGTCGGCACGATGGCCAACAATATCGGACCGGACGACGCGCCCTTGGCCATCGCAAGCGATGAGGGCCGGCTCTACCGGGTCGGTTCCAACGGCAAGGCGGCGTCGCTCAGCGAGGACCGCTTCGGCATCACCAACACCATGGCGTGGCTGCCGGACGGCCGCTTCGTCACCGCCGACACGACGAAGAACGCGCTCTACAGCTATGAGTGGGACGAGAAGGCCGGCCGGCTCGGCGAACGCCTGCCCTTCTTCACCGGTTTCGAGCGCGGCCTGCCGGACGGATCCTGTCTCGATGCCGACGGTTATGTCTGGAACTGCCGGGTGGTCGGCGGGAGCTGCCTCGCCCGCATCACGCCCGACGGCAGGCTGGACCGGATCGTCGAACTGCCCTGCAGCTGGCCGACGAGCTGCGCCTTCGGCGGCGCGGGTCTCGACACGCTGTTCGTGACCTCCGCGCGTTTCACGATGAGCGCGGAGCAGCTTGCCGCCAATCCCTCCGAGGGCGGCCTGTTCGCGCTCAAGCCCGGCGTGCGCGGCGTTGCGGCCAACCGCTTCGGATAATCTCGCATCGGCCGGCGCGTGGCCGTCGAAGATGGCGATGAGCGCCTTTGGGGTGTGAGCCAGCGCGCGAACCGCCAATCGCGGACGCCTTGGCGCAATCCAATCCGGTTCATCCCCCGCGCTCCGCATGCTAACAGGATCGCTTTCAACCTAAACACCCAGGATGGATCAGGACATGGCAGTAGAAAAAGTAGCTCTGGTGACGGCGGGGGGCAGCGGCATGGGGGCTGCGGCGGCCAAGCGGCTGGCGGCGGACGGTTTCAAGGTCGGCGTGCTCTCCTCCTCCGGCAAGGGCGAGGCGCTGGGCAAGGAACTCGGCGGCTTCGGCGTCACCGGCTCCAACCAGTCGAACGAAGACCTGAAGCGCCTTGCCGACGGCGCGCTGGAACGCTGGGGCCGCATCGACGTGTTGGTCAACAGCGCCGGCCACGGACCGCGCGCGGAGATCATCGAGATCAGCGACGAGGACTGGCACAAGGGCATCGACACTTATTTCCTCAACGCCGTGCGCCCGACCCGGCTGGTGACGCCGGTGATGCAGAAGCAGAAGTCAGGCGTCATCATCAACATCTCGACCGCCTGGACATTCGAACCGAGCGCGATGTTCCCGACCTCGGCCGTGGCGCGCGCCGGGCTTGCCGTCTACACCAAGATCTTCGCCGACACCTATGCCGCCGACAACATCCGCATGAACAATGTGCTGCCCGGCTGGATCGACAGCCTGCCGACGACCAATGAGCGTCGCGACAGCGTGCCGATGAAGCGCTACGGCACGTCTGAAGAGATCGCCGCGACGATCTCGTTCCTGGCTTCCGATGGGGCCGCCTACATCACCGGGCAGAACATCCGCGTCGACGGCGGCATCACAAGGGCGCTGTAAGTCCACGCCGCAGCGGCCGGCGCCCGGTATTATTGCCGGGCACAACGTCATTTGCGACGGCGAAGATGCAACAGCCAGAGAAAGCCCAACAAGGCAACGACAGCGGCGACATTGCCGAAAACGTTGCTCCAAAAACGCGCCGGGTCGTCCACACACGAAATCCAGCTGAGCCTGCCCCGGATTTCGCCGGTCTTGAGGCCGTAGGCAAGGTTATAGATGGCGAAGGCGGCGAGTGCCGCCACCAGGACAAAGACGGCGTCGTGCTTGTTGCGGTCCATGGAGCACGTTTAGCCGCGCCCGATGAAATTTTGCTTATCGTCGTGTGAAAGGTATGTCGCCTCGGATCATCCGAGCTTACGGGATTTTAGCACGCACAGAACGCACAGGAAGGCTATCGACGCCACCAGGACAATCGAATTGCCGACCACGATGTTCCAGAATCGAGTCGGATCGTCCGCGAGGGCGACCCAATGCAACTTGCCGCGGACTTCGCCTGTCCTGATGCCGCAGGCGATGTTGTAGATCGCGATGGCGGCGAGCGCGGCCATCAGGACAAACAGGTCGTTGTTCTTGTTGCGATCCATGGAAGCGGCTTTTAACAGCGCTTGGTGAAATTTTACTTACCTTGGGTAAGGCGGCGGCCGTTGCACCGGCCGCCGCCCACCACAACTTTACTGGTTGATCTCGGGCTCGACGAGCTTGGCCAGGTTGCGCAGCGATTCCTGCCAGCCGAGATAGCAGGCCTCGGCGGGGATGGCGTCCGGGATGCCGGCCTGGGTGATGTTGATCTCGGTGCCGACCGACACTTTCTTCAAGGTCACGGTCACTTCGATCCGGCCCGGCAGGTTGGGATCGTCGAAGCGGTCGGTGTAGCGCAGGCGCTCGCCCGGAACGAGCTCGACGAATTCGCCGCCGAAGGCGTGGCTGTCGCCGGTGGTGAAGTTGCGGAAGGACATCTTGTAGCTGCCGCCCACCTTGCCCTCGAACTCGTGGACCGTGCAGGTGAAGCCGTTCGGCGGCAGCCACTTGGCCAGCGCATCGGCCTCGATGAATGCGCGGTAGACCTTTTCCGGCTTGGTCGCCAGGACGCGATGCAGGTGGATGGTGCTCGGCATATCTCGGTATCCTTGCTTTGTTGATCGATGCCCCAAGGACGGGCGGCCCCCAGCCGATCCGACAAAGGCTGTCAAATTTTTTGACTAGAGCATAGTGCCGAAACGTGTGAAGCGGTTTTTCGGATGACATCATGCTCTATCTTTTGATCTAGAGTCGGGCGGCTACCGTGCGCCTTCCAATGGAGGGGAGCAGACATGAACGCTTCGATCAGACTCGGTATCGTCGGCGGCGCGGGCTGGCTGGGCAGCGCCATCGCGGATGCTGCGCTTCAGGCCGGCATCGTTCGCGCACAGGACCTTGCCCTCTCCTATCGGAGCGCCAAGCCGGATCGTTTTGCCGGCGCGTTCTGGACCGACGACAACCAGGCGCTTGCCGACCGCTGCGACATCATCATGCTTTCGGTACGGCCGCAGGACTGGCCCTCGCTCGCCATCGACGCCAAGGGCAAACTGGTGATTTCGGTGATGGCCGGCATCCGCCTTGCCGAGATCGGTGCGAAGCATGGCACGCGCCGGGTAGTGCGCACATTGCCCAACGCCGCGGCCGAGGTCGCGAAATCCTACACGCCTTGGATCGCCAGCAGCGATGCCACCAGCGAGGACCGCGCCATCGTGCGCGCGATATTTTTCGCCTGCGGCAGCCAGGACGAGGTCGGCAGCGAGCGCGACATCGACTATCTCACCGGCCTGACCGGATCCGGCCCGGCCTTCCCTGCCCTTTTGGCCGACGCCATGATGCGCCACGCTGTCGCGTTTGGCCTGAAGCCCGAAGTCGCGCAGCGCGCCGTCAACACGGTGCTGACCGGCGCCGGCCGACTGCTCGAGATGAAGGACGCCGCGCCCGCCGACACGGTGGAAGTCTTTCTCGGCTATCGCGGCACCACCGCCACCGCGATCGAGACGATGCGCGAAGCCGGGTTCGACGATGCCGTCGCCAAGGGGCTCGAGGCGGCGTTCAGGAAGTCGATCGCGATGGGCGAGACGTGAGCGGACGCTCCAATCCTAAAGGCCAAGACTCGATTGGCCACCACCTGTGGCTCCGCTGCGACAAACGCATCCATTCGCAGCTGTCTGCACAATCTTTTAGCAGAAAATCTTGCAAAATTAAGTAAATTGAGAATAACTCACGCCATGATTGTATTAGATACCACTTATTCTATCTTCACAAAATATCGATAAAAATGCTGGCAATTTTCTCTGTACTAATTGCTTGTTTTCGGGAACCATAGTCCACGTTGCAAATTGGTTCGAAGTGGTCGTTTGAACCTGCAATGAACCTCCGGGCGGGGCAGCGCGGAAGGATTCTCCGATGAGCTTCGTCGTCAACGCGGTAGGCGTTCCTCTTTACTATAGCGGCGCTTCCAACCATTGGCTTTCGGCGGCCTCGTCCGGACCTGCCTTGTATGGCACCTCCGGCAACGACTCCATCTGGGGCGCCAGCGGTGTCAACGTCACCATGTATGGCGGCTCCGGCGACGACATCTATTACCTCTATTCGGCGAGCAACAAGGTGTTCGAGAACCCTGGGCAGGGCGTCGACACGATCAACACATGGATGAGCTACATGCTGCCGGACAATGTCGAAAACCTCGTCGTCACCAACGCCCACAACTACGCCTTCGGCAACGCGCTGGATAACATCATCACCGCCACGGCGGGCGGCCAGACCCTGGACGGCGGCGCGGGCAATGATGTCCTGATCGATGGCGGCGGCGGCGCCGACACTTTCATCATCGCGAAGGGCAACGGGAGCGATTCGATCGTCAATTTCGCGTCGAACGATACCGTGCGCCTCGATGGCTACGGATTCACGTCGTTCGCCGCCATCCACGAGAACCTGATCCAGGCGGGACCCAATGTGATGCTGAATCTCGGATCGGGCGAGATTCTCGAATTCAAGAACATGACGATCGACAAGCTGCAGCCCAACCAGTTCGAGCTGCCGATCGACAAGTCCGGCATGACGCTGTCCTTCAGCGACGAGTTCAACACGCTGAATCTTCACAACAGCCAGGGCGGCACCTGGGACACCAACTTCTGGTGGGGCGCGGCGAACGGCAGCACGCTCACCCGCAATGGCGAACTGCAATGGTACATCGACGCCAATTACGGCCCGACCAGCTCGGTGCATCCGTTCAGCGTGCAGAACGGCGTGCTCTCCATCACCGCCGCGCAGGCGCCGGCCGACATCAAGCCGCTGATCAACAATTACGAATACACCTCCGGCATCCTGACCACGCATGACTCGTTCTCGCAGACCTATGGCTATTTCGAAATGAAGGCCGACCTGCCGGAAAATGCCGGCGCCTGGCCAGCCTTCTGGCTGCTGCCGGAGGACGGCTCCTGGCCGCCGGAGCTCGACGTGATCGAAAAGTATGGCCAGAACCCGAATTCGCTGCTGATGACCGCGCATACCAACCAGACGGGCCAGCACACGACTGTCGGATCCACGGTGAACGCCATGGACACCGCCGGCTTCCACACCTATGGCCTGCTGTGGACGCCGGACAAGCTGGTCTGGACCTATGACGGCGTGCAGGTCGCCGAAGCGGCGACGCCGTCGGACATGAACAAGCCGATGTACATGCTGGTCGACCTTGCGATCGGCGGCCAGGCCGGCGCGCCGCCGGACCATCTCGCCACACCGGCCGAGATGAAGATCGACTATATCAGGGCCTATACGCTGAACGACTTGCCAAGCCAGGCGGCGGCGCTGACCAGCCACACCGCAAGCAGCACGCAGCAGCATCTCGGCACGGCAAGCGAGCATTCGGCCTGATTCGGACGTTAGGCGACTGCCCGTGATCCGGGTTGGAGAGGGAGTGCGGGAATGACGGGACAGTCGGGATTGCGGCCAGTCTTACGTCGCGCCATCGCCGATGTCGGGCTGTTCTCGCTGCTCATCAACCTGCTGCTGCTGGTGATCCCGCTTTACCTGCTCCAAATCTATGACCGCGTCCTGCCCTCCTCCAGCCTCGAGACGCTTGTCTATCTGTCGGTCATCGCGATCGCGGCGCTCGGCTTCCTCGGCTTCCTCGACGCCATCCGCGCAGTCTACACGCAACGTGTGGCCGCGACGGTCAATGACAGGCTTGGCGCAAGAATGTTCGCCGCTTCGCTCGGCGGCAGGAACGCGCCGTCGCCGCTCACCGACCTCGCCTCGGTCTGCGCCTTCATCCGCTCGCGCGGCGTGGCGGTGCTGTTCGACCTGCCCTTCGCGCCGGTCTTCCTGGCGCTGCTCTACCTGATCCATCCGCTGTTGTTCTGGGTGACGCTCGGCGGCGCGGCGCTGCTCGTCGTGCTGGTCTTCGCCAACCAGTTCGCCATCGGCAGGAACGATGCGCTCTCGGCGGAGCGTTCGGCCTTGGCCAGCCGCGCCGAGCAGGCCTTTGCCCGCAACGCCGAGACGCTGCGCGCCATGGGCATGGTGGAAAACGCCGCGCGCGCATGGGGACGCCATGTGGCGGAGGCGCTTGTCCTGCATGACCGTTCGGCCAGCGCCAACGCCATCTTCAGCGGCGCTTCGCGGGCACTGCGCATGATGCTGCAGCTGGCGATCCTCGGCACCGGCGCATGGCTGGTGCTCAAGGGCCAGATGACGGCCGGCATGATCTTCGCCTCCTCGCTGGTGTCGTCGCGCGCGCTGCAGCCGCTCGACCAGTTGATCGGTTCCTGGCGGCAGCTCGTCGAGGCGCGGCGCGCCTGGACGCGGCTCGAGGGCGCCCTTTCGGCGCAGCCGGCAGAGGCGCGCAAGCTCGTCTTGCCCGACCCGACCGGCGCGATCTCTGCCCAGGATCTTTTCTTCATCGCGCCGAATGCCACGTTCGGCGCCGAGCCGATCCTCAAGCGGTTGAGCTTTGCGATCAAGCCCGGCGAGGCGGTGGCGATCATCGGCCCGAGCGGCGCCGGCAAGTCGACACTGGCGCGGCTGCTTGTCGGGGCAGCCCAGCCGAGCGGCGGCTCGGTCAGGATCGACGGCGCGGAACTCAGGACCTGGGACGAAAACCAGCTCGGCCGGCATATCGGCTATCTGGCGCAGGAAGTGGAGCTTTTCCCCGGCTCGGTCCGCGAAAACATCGCCCGCTTCGACGCGGACGCGGACGACGCGGCAATCGTCGAGGCGGCAAAACGCGCCGAGGCGCATGAGCTGATCCTTTCGCTGCGCGACGGCTACCAGACGGTGATCGCCGGGACGCTGTCCGGCGGCGAGCGGCAGCGGATCGGGCTCGCGCGCGCCTTCTACGGCAACCCGCGCATCCTGGTGCTGGACGAGCCGAGCACGCATCTCGATGGCGCCGGCGAGACGGCACTCGAGGCAGTGCTTGCCGCCGCGCGCGCCGCCGGCGTCACCACGATCGTGATCACGCATCGTCCTTCCATCGCCGCGGCCTGCAACCGCGTGATGGTTCTGCGCGGCGGCGTCATTGAGGCGTTCGGGCCGAGCGCGGAGGTGCTGCGCCAGCCGGGCAAGGGCACGCGGCAGAGCACAGTGGTGACTGGATCGTTCGCACCGACCATCCGCGCCTCGCAGAGCATCCGCTATGGGTCCTGAACGATGACGCAGAGCCTCACCTTCGACGGCCGCCCGCGCACCGACTTCCGGCGCGCGGCCTTCGCCGGCTATGCGGCAATCGCGTTGATGGTCGGCGGCTTCGGCTATTGGGCGGCCAAAGCGCCGCTGGCCGGCGCGGTGATCACGCAAGGCACGATCGCGGCGACGGGCGGCAACATCCTGATCCAGCATCGCGACGGCGGCATCATCAGGCAGTTGCTGGTGCATGAAGGCGACCGCGTGCGGGAAGGCCAGAACCTCATCCTGCTCGACCGGACCGCCGCGGAAGCCGATCTCAACCGCCTGACAAGGCAGTGGATCGCGCTGAAGGCCAGTGCCGCGCGGCTGGAGGCCGAGCGCGACGGCCTCGCCAGGCTGGCGCCGATCGCCGAGCCCGCGCCAGCGCCGTTCCAGCCGGAATTCGAAAACCTCATCCGCGAACAGCAGAAGGAGTTCGACGCCAGGCTTGCACGGTTCCGCTCGGAGCAATCGATCCTGGCGCAGCGCGTCGCCATGCACCGCGAGTCGGTCAAGGGCTTGAACGCGCAGAAACTCGCCATCGAGCAACAGGCCGAAGTAGTGAAGAAGGAGCTCGGCATCAAGACCGACCTTCTCGATAAGGGCCTCACCAACCGCAGCGAATATTCGCAGCTGCTGCGCTCGGAGGCCGACCTGGTCGGCCAGGCCGGCGCGCTGGAGGCGGACCTCGCCTCGGCCAACACGCAGATCGTGGAGGCGCAGGCGCAGACCGAGCGCGCGACCACGCAGCGCGTCGAGGAAGCGCTGACCAAGCTCGACGATGTGCGCACCAATCTCGCCGACATCGAGGAGCGGATGCGCGCGGCGCAAGCGGTGCTGCAGCGCACGACGATCACCGCGCCGGCGGCGGGCATCGTGGTGTCGTCGACCTACAATTCGCAAGGCAGCGTGGTGTCGCCCGGCGAAAAGATCATGGAGATCCTGCCCACGTCATCCGGCCTTGTGGTGGATGCCAGGCTGCGGCCGAAGGACATCGACCAGGTGCATGTCGGCCAACAGGCGAAGCTCAGGCTCTCCGCGCTCAACGCCCGCCTGACGCCGGAAGTCCCGGCCACGGTGAGCGAGATTTCCGCCGACCGGCTGATCGACGAGGCTACTCACGAACCCTATTTCCGCGCCAGGTTGAAGATCACCGATGCCCTGCCCCAGGACATCAAGAGAGAACAGCTTTATCCCGGCACCCCGGTCGACACCTTCATCAGCACCGGCAACCGGACCTTCTTCGAGTATCTGGTACGCCCGATGATGGACTCGTTCGCAAGGGCATTCAGGGAAAGGTAGCGGCGGCTTTTCGCAGGTTCGCACGCCGCTTCGCAGCGCTATCCTCTGCTTGCCGCGGTAAGCTGGATTTCGACAAGTATTTCGGGCAGCGCGAAGCTTGCTCCGACCGTGGCACGGGCCGGTGGCTCGGCGCCGTCGAGCCAGTCGACCCAGGCCTTGTTCATCGCATCGAAATCCTCGACGTCCTTCAACCATATCTGCGCGAACAGCAGCCGCGATCGATCCGCGCCGACGCTATTCAGAAGCGCATCGGCCTTTCTCAGTATCTGCCTGGTCTGGCCGGTCGTGTCGGCTTCCTTGTCATCGGCGGTCAGGCCCGAAAGATAGATCGTTCCGTTGTGGACGACGATCCGGCTGAGCTTCTCGTTCTTCTGGTATCTTTCAATCTTCGCCATCGTGGGCCTGCGTTCGAAGAGGGATCATGCGTGCGCGGCGGCGGCGCGTTTTGCGCTGGCCTGGAAGAAGCGCTGCGGACGGAATGTCTCCATCTCGTCATGGGTCTTGCCGCGTACGACCTCGTCGGCGACCACCCTGCCCAGTTGCGGACCGATGGTGACGCCGCTGTGCGTCACGGCCATATAGTGGCCGGCGACGTCCGGCATCGCGCCGGCGCAAGTGTAGCCGTCCTCCGGGAAGGGTCGCACGGTGGTGCGGATGGCTTCCACACCGGCGGCGCGAAGCGAAGGCAAGACCTTGCCTGCCGCCTCCAGCAGCGTCTTCGCCTCGTCGCCCGCGGGGCTCAGCGGCTGCGGCTTCTTGAAGGTCAGATCCACCGAGACCTTGTGGATCATGATACGGCCCGCACCGTCCGGCCGTATATCCAGATCGTCGGCATGCAACTGGCTGCGCAGCGTCAACGCCACCGGCGGGGTGAAGGCGAGCACGCCGATCGTCGAGGACAGCGGGATGCCCTGGGCATCGCCGAGCCTCTGGCTGGACCAGCCGCCGGTGCAGTTCACCACGGCATCGGCGGCGTAGCGCTCGCCATCCGCCGTGCGAACCGCCCGGACGCGGCCGCCTTCGGTCTCGATCTCGGTCACGCGCGCGTTGACCCTCACCTTGGCGCCCCAGCGCTCCTTGGCCGCCCGCAAAAGCCAGGCCGAATAAAGGACCGGATCGACCCAGCCCTCCTCCGGATAATAGGAGACCGGACAATCGCCAATGGCAGCGATGTCGATATCGGGCTCCATCTCGGCGACCAACTTCTTGTCGATCCACTCGACGCCGTAGCCCCACTCCTTCATCTGCCGGAAGTTCTCGAAATAATCATCCATCGACTCCGGCACCGTGCGCCAATCGAAACTGCCGGTTTGCGTGAACCAGGGAGCGGCGCCGAAGTCGCGCTTCAGTTCGAGATGGGCGCGCATGCCCGCGACGTTGAGATCGAAATAGGGCCGCGGCCGCTTGGTTGTCGCGTTCGTCCAGGCAAAGCTTACCGCCGACGTTCCTCCCGCTATCCTCTCGGCCTCCAGCACGACAACCTCCGCTCCCGCCTTGGCGCATTCATAAGCAGCAGAGCTGCCGACAATGCCGGAACCGATGACCACGACGAGCATATTGATAACCTCCGATAATATTTTACTCTTCCTGCCAATCAGCTATTTTAATATTGGCTAGGCATTTCATTCCACTCTATGGCCGAATTACCAACATCACGAGTGTATTTCTATCTCTGATATTGCCTATTCCATCGGTACTATTTTTTTCGCGCAGATGATTTGCCGCGGATATCCAGCTCGACATCCGAGTTGGCTGAAAAACATTGCAACGGGCGGGCAATCACGGTCAATTGAACTGGCCGCTGCCGTTGGTGGCCAAAAGTTATGAACCGACGCGTGCCGCGATCCGACGGATGCATTCGTCGGCGCATGATGCCGCATAGGCAGCTTCTCGCACGAAGTTATGAAAGTCGTGGGCAAGAGCTTGCGAAGGCGATGCTAGGCTCGGCGGAGCCTGGCGCACACGCTGGCATATATGAAGGTCGGTGGAATGGAAGAGACCGCAAGGTGAATGCCGAGACCGAATTCCTGCTGATCGACAGGAACGCGATCCGCCAGGCATTGACGCTTCCCCTGGCGCTTGAAGCGACCGAGGCCGCGCTGCTCAAGACCTCGAACGGCGCAGCCCGCCAGCAGATCAGGCGCACGCTCGACCTGCCGGGGGCGGCAGGCAGTTGCCTGTCGCTGATGTATGCCGCGCTTGACGACCGGCCTTTGTTCGGGGCGAAGGTTCTGTCGGTGTTTCCCGGCAATTTCGCCCACGGGCTCGCGTCTCACCGCGGCGGCGTCTTCCTGTTCGATAAGGATCACGGGCGGCCCGTGGCCTTGATCGACGGGGGAGAGTTGACGGCGTGGCGAACCGCGGCCGCCAGCACGGTCGCCACGAGGGCGCTGTCGCGCCCGGGCAGTTCCATGCTGACCGTCCTCGGCTATGGCAAGCAGGCCCGCCGGCACGTCGAGGCCATCTCGCAGGTGCGGCCGATCCGGGCGGTCCATATCTGGGGCCGCGATCTTGCAAAGGCGCGGCGCTTCGCCGAGAGCCTATCGACCGACGGCTTCGAGGCGGAGGCGCATCGCGATGCCGGCGAGGCCGTTCGCCGAGCCGACATCGTCTGCACGACGACATCGTCCGAGCAGCCGGTGCTGTTCGGCAGATGGCTGCCGCCCGGCGTCCACGTCAACGCGGTCGGCGCGAGCGTCGCCTCATGCCGCGAGATCGACCTCGAATGCGTGCGCAGATCGAAGATCTGGGTCGATTACCTGCCCATGGCGCTGGTGGCCGCGGGGGAGCTGGTCGAGGCGATAGAGAGCGGCGAGATCGGCCGCGACCATATTCGCGGCGAGATCGGCGACGTGCTGGCTGGCATCAAGCCGGGCCGTGCCGGCGATGCCGACATCACCCTCTACCGGTCCCTCGGCGTTCCGGCCCAGGACATCGAGCTTGCCAATCTTGTCTATGCTCGCGCCCGCGAGGCCGGGCTGGGCACTTCGATCGATTTCAGGTTGTGACGCCATGCTGAGCTGCCAGCGCGATCTCTTTTCCATACCCCGCGAGACGGCCTATCTCGACGCCGCCTACATGTCTCCGATCCCGAATGCCGCGGTCGCGGCCGGAGAGGCAGGCGTCAGGGTGAAGGCCGAACCCTGGAAGATGACCATCGCATCCTATTACGACGATGTGGAACAGGCGCGGCAGCTCGCCGCCTTGATGGTGGGCGCCGCCACCGACGACATCGCCATCGTCGCCGCCACCAGCTACGGCATGGCGATCGCGGCCGCCAACGTGGCGGTTCCGGCGGGTTCGGCGATCCTTCTCATGGAGAACGAGCACACCTCGCACCGATATGTCTGGTACGATCTGGCGCAGCGCTCGGGCGCTCTTGTCGACATCGTTGCGCAACCGGCCGACGGGGATTGGACCGGCGCGATCATATCGGCAATCCGCAACTCGGCCCGTCCGATCGCGGTCGTTGCCGGCACCCTCGTCCACTGGTTCGAGGGCATGGCGATCGACCTCGAGGCCGTGGCGGAAGCCGCGCGGGCGGCAGGCGCCGCGCTTGTCGTCGACGGCACCCAATGGGTGGGCGCGGTACCCTTCGACGTCCGTCGCGTGCGGCCGGATTTCCTGGTCTTTGCCACCTACAAATTCCTGCTCGGTCCCTATCGCCTGGCCTTCCTCTACGCCGATCCGCGCTGGCACGAAGAGGGCCGCACGCTGGAGCATCATTCATGGAACCGCCTGGGCGGCGACCGGTCCGACTTCTACAAGGTGACGGTGGCGGAGTTTCTGCCGGGCGCGCGGCGCTTCGACATGGGCGAACGCTCCGACTTCGCGGTCCTGCCGGTGGCGATCGCCGCCATGACACTCATCCGCGAATGGACCGTCAGCCGGGTGTTCGAGCGCCTTCGCCACCTCAACGACTGCGTCTGGGCCGAGGCGGAAAATCGGGGGCTCCCGGTCGCGCGTCCGCGCCACCCGACGCCGCATATCTCGATCCTCGATATCGGCGATCGCCTCTCGCCGGATGCGGCGCAGGAACTGAAGCGCGTCAATGTCCATGTCACGCTGCGCGGTACCAGGATGCGCGTGTCGCCGCATGTCTACAATGACGAAGCCGATATCGAGCGCCTGTTCCGCAGCCTGCCGCTCCGTTAGATATCGACGCCAGCTAAGCCGACCTCGACCTCAAGGCACTGATTCCGGCGTCCACGCCGTTCATGAAGCTTCTCGTGGTCTGGATAAGATGCTCGGTGAAGGCGTCCGCCGCCGTCGATGCGATGACGCCCCAGGGCCGGTAGACACTGAGATTCAAATCGAGATGCGGCCGGAAGTCCCTGATCTCGATCGGCAAGTCGCGCGCCAGCCAGGCGGACAGCCGGTCGACGACCGTCACGCCCGCCCCGGCGGCGACGAGCGCGATGCAGGCGCTGGAAAGGCTCGCCTCCACCTTCAGCAGGCGCTTGACGCCGCGTTCCTCGCACAAGGCATCGAGCTGCCGCCGCATGGGATCAGCGGAACCCATCGAGATGAAGTCGAGACCGTCGAGATCGTCCGCCTGGATGACGTCGAGCTCAGACAACCGATGCCCCGCCGGCATGACGCATACAGGCGGCGTCGCGGTCAGCGCGCGCCTGACGATGGAGGGGTTCTCATCCGACGCGGTGACGCCGATGCCGATGTCGAGCTGGTTGCGGCTTGCCCTCTGCACCACCGTCGCGGAGCTGCGGATATCGAGCGAAATGGATACGGACGGGTGCTGTTTCGAGAAACTGGTTATGATGGACGGCAGCAGCGTGGAGCCGAAGGCCGGCAGCGCGCAGATATTCAGCCTGCCGCTGCGCAGCTCACGGATTTCCCTGGCGGCGCGGGAGATGCCGCGCGCGGATTCGAAAACCCGCTGCACCTCGGCATAGAGCATGTGTGCTTCAGGGGTCGGGATCAGCCGCTGGCGGCTTTTCCTGAACAGCTGGAAATCCGCCTTGTCGGTGAGCTGCTGAAGCATCTTGCTGACGGCGGGCTGCGTTATGTCCAGCGCATCGGCCGCCTTCGTCGTCGTGCCATGCAGCATCACGGAAGCGAAAATCTCGATCTCGCGGGGCGTGAACTCCGCGTCTTTCGCAATCGTGTCCTTTTCAGTGAACTTCATGGCCGCTGACCACCCGTCGATCGATACGCCGCCGAAGCAAACCACGGCGAGACCGATGTTAACGAAGCATAGCCGTCGTTCCAATAGCCCCACGAATGAAGTTTATTCCTGCAGGTTATGAACTGTGGCTGCTCGCGAGACGCGGGTCAGCTTCCGGTCAACGCCTCGACCAGATCGAGCAAGGCTGCGTCCCGGCCGGGAAGAGCGGCAAGCTGTACCGATACCGGAAGGCCGCCCGGCACATCTAGGGGCACAGCCAAAGCCGGCATGGCGAGCATGTTCGCCCAGCGGCGGAACCGGCCGCCGGCCATGCCCCACGGCACCAATTCCCCATTCACCTGCGTGAGCTCGTCCGCAAGCCGCGGCGCCGATCCGGGCGCCGTCGGGACGGCCAGCGCATCCAGGCCCGCCATCCTTGCCATGACCCGCCTGCGCGCTTCCTCGCGAACCTCTACGGCTCTGTCGTAGACGTCCGCGCCGATGCCGATGCCATCCTGCAGGAAAGCGCGAACCGCCTCGCCGACCAGATCAGGATTCCGCTCGATCGGCTCCCGGTAGATCTGCGCAAATTCGTATTGCAGGATCGTCAGGCCCGCGGCAACGAACTCCTCCCTGTCGCCGAAGGCGACTTCCACCGTGCGAACGTTTGAACGATCAAACAGCGCGGCCAATGCGGTCTCGACAGTGCTGTCGACGGGAGCGCCGGTCAGCTCAGGGCAAACGCCGATGGTCAACCCGGTTCCCGATGCGCTTTGCTTCCCATCCTGAACGCTGAGCCGCGTTCCCGCCAGCGCCTCGGTCATCAGGCGAACATCCCTCGCCGACCGCGCCAGCACGCCGACGCAGTCCAGCGAAGGCGCGATGCCCATCACGCCGTTCGTATCGATCAAGCCGTTGCTCGGCTTATAACCAAACAGTCCCGTTGCGGCGGCCGGCGATCGGTTCGACCCGCCCGTATCGGTGCCGATCGCCGCCGCGCAGAAGCCCGCGGCGACCGCGGCGGTCGATCCGCTGCTGGTGCCGCCCGTGCCACGGCTTCTGTCGAGCGGATTGACGACCTTGCCGAACCACGGATTGTCGTGACCGCCGGCGCAGAGTTCGTGAAGGTTGGTCTTGCCGATGACGATCGCGCCCGCCGCCTGAAGGTTGGCGACGCAGGCCGCGGTGTTTTGGGCGACCCGGTCGCCGAACAATCGGGAACCCCCGGTGGTCGGCCAGTGCTTCACATCGACAACGTCCTTGATCGCGATAGGCACGCCGTGCAGCGGACCGCGCCGGCGGCCCGATCGGATTTCGCGCTCTGCCTGAAGCGCGGCATCGAGGGCTTCGGTTTCGCTCACGAAGATCATCGCCCTGATCTGCCCATTCAGATCGTGGATCCTACCCAGGCAGCCTTCCACGACCTTCACCGGCGACAGGCCGGAAGCGATCTTCTCGCTCAGCTCCTCGATGGACCCGCAAGCATCGCTTTTCATCTGGCAAGCTCAAGTCGCACGAGATCTCGCTACCGTCATTTCCGTCGCCATGGGAAGGAGCCGATCGACGATGCCATAATCGAGATTTGGCGGACAGGGCCGAGCCCATTTCCTTCGAAACGAGGCTAGCGGGGAAAACTTATGGTTGGACCGATCGCAGCACTCCGACGACGGCTTCGATCGCGGTCGAGGCTTGGGCCTGACTGCACCATCCAAAGCCTCATCACTGTCATAACTATTGGTGATGAACCCAGCCGCACAGGGCATTAGATCGCCTTGATTTGACCTGTTAGCGTTTTCGAACATCGCCTGAGAAATCATCATCGCGAAAAGATAATCCAACAGAGACAATAAAGGGGAACCATCATGAAAAAGCTTGCAGTCATCGCATCGCTGATAGCGGCGGCCCTCGGCGCCGCCAGCGCTCCCTCGGCAGCCGACGACGTCATCCGTTTCGGCGTCGCGGCCGAGCCCTACGCGCCTTTCTCGGTCAAGGACGCCAGCGGCAAATGGCAAGGCTGGGAAATCGACCTGATGAATGCCGTGTGCACGCAAATGAAGGCGAAATGCGAGATCGTCGATATCGCCTGGGACGGCATCATTCCCGCGCTGTTGGCCAAGAAATTCGACGTGATCTGGAGCTCCATGTCGATCACCGACAAGCGCAAGGAGGTTATCGACTTCACCGACAAGTACTACTATTCGCCCAACGTGCTTGTCGGCGCAAAGGCCGACACCCGACAATTCGACGTAGCAAAGCCGGACACTTTCAAGGGCGTTGCCGTGGCGGCGCAGAGTGCGAGCCTGCAGGCGACTTACATGCAGGACAAGTTGAACGGCATTGGCGACGTGAAGATCTATCCAACACTCGACGATGAAATCGCCGACATGACAGCCGGTCGCGTGGACCTGATGGCGGCGGCGGGAATCCAGATCCAGGACTTCCTGAAAAAGCCGGAAGGCCAGGCCTATGAAATCAAGGTCACCCTGCCGCATGAGAAGATGTTCGGCTACGGAGACGGCGGCGGCGTGCGCAAGGAAGACACAGCCCTCAGGGACCGCCTCAATGCGGCGCTCAAGGCGGTGAAGGCCAGCGGCGAATACGACACGATAACCAAGCGCTATTTCGACTTCGACATCTACGGCGATTGATCATCGGATGCACGGAGCCGGATGATTTCAGGTCGTATCGACCTGAAATCTGAATCCGTCTCCAAATCCGAGAACTAGAGCATGATGTCGTCCGACAGCCGCTTCGCACCTTTCGGCATCATGCCCTAGTGCCGGTCACCCGTTCTGGCCGGCACCATCCTCATGGGAACCTGCCGTATGGATTCGATCGTGTCTTGGCTGACCTTGCTCGGTTTCGGTGACAAGGGCTGGGGCGACGAATTGCTTCGCGGCGCTTTGCTAAGCGTCGAAATTTCGATCAGCGCCTATATCGTCGGCCTGGCGCTTGGCCTTGCGGGCGCCTTGGCCAAGCTTTCGAAGCGCCGGACAGCCGTCTTCGTCACAGTCGCCTACACGACGATCATCCGCTCCATCCCGGACATCCTCATCATCTTTCTCGTCTACTATACCGCGACCGATGCAGTGCGTTCGGTCGTGACCTTTACCGGGCTCGCTTCCGAATTTCAGATCAACGGCTTCGTCGCGGCGACGCTGTCGCTCGGGATCGTTCAGGGCGGCTACAGCACGGAAGTCCTTCGCGGCGCGATCGCCGCCGTCCCGCGAGGCCAGGCCGAGGCGGCCCATGCGCTTGGCCTGACCCGCCGCCAGACCTTCTTCCTGGTGACCCTTCCGCAGATGATCCCGCTGGCATTGCCGGGGCTCGGTAATCTGTGGCTGGTCGTCCTGAAGGAAAGCTCGCTGGTCAGCCTCATCGGTTTCACGGAGTTGGTTCTCGCCGGCAAGATGGCTGCCGGCGCGACGCGCGCCTATTTCCTGTTCTATTGCGCGATCGCCTTCGTGTTCCTGGTGATGTCGAGCCTGTCGGCGATGCTCTTCCACGCCTTGGAGACATCCACCGCCAATACCGGGAGGCGCAGATAGCGTGACAGAGTTCGGGCAATACCTCGCCAGCCAGCTCCTGGCCGGCATCCAGACCACCGTCATCCTGTTTGTCGGCTGCGCCCTCGTCGGCAATCTGCTGGCCATTCCGGTGGCGCTTGCCCGCTTGTCGGCCAAGGCATGGCTTCGCTATCCGGCGGTCGCCTTCATCCTTGCCTTCCGGGGCACGCCGCTGCTCGTCCAGCTCTACCTTTGCTACTTCGGCGTCGGCCAGCTTCTCGCCGGCGTGCCTTCGATCCGCTACAGCCCGTTGTGGCCCATGTTGCGGGGTGCCTATTGCTATGCGTTCCTCACCCTGTCTTTGAACACCGCGGCTTATTGCGGCGAGATATGGAGAGGCGCGATACAGTCGATACCGGACGGGCAGCGCGAGGCCGGCCAGTCGCTCGGCCTGTCGAAAACGCGGATCATGATTTCCGTGCTTCTGCCCCAGGCTTTCCGGTTGGCGCTGCCGGCGATCGGCGGCCAGAATATCCTGCTCCTGAAGGGGACGGCGCTGGCCTCCACAATCACGGTCTTCGAACTCATGGGCGCGGCGAACCTCGTCCGCGCGCAGACCTTCCGCGTCTACGAGCCGTTGTTTGCCGCGGCGCTCGGATATTTCCTGCTGGCGGTGTTGGTGACGACCGGCTTCGGTTTCTTCGAGCGACGGTTGGCCCTGCGGTATTGAGTGGCGCCGATATGGCATCACCAGAGTCTTCGACAGCCTTGCCGGGCCGGAGATTTGCCACGTTCAGAACCTCTAGTTCAGGCCGGCCCGAACCAGGTGGAATGCGACGTCGTTCTCAAGAAGGATATCGGGGCTGACGGTCGATTTGCCGAAATCGGTGTAGAGATATTCAGACTTGAACGTCCAGTTCGCATCGAGCGCGTATTCGGCGCCGGTGCCATAGACCGCCTTGTCGGACTGCTAGTTATAGTCAGCCTGGCCACCCCCCAGGTCCACATGTTTCTATCGGCGCGCGACGCCCTGGCTGAATCGAATTTGGGCCACCGCCTGTAGACATCGCGGCGGCAATGAAACAATCTTCACTGCGGGAACATAAGCGCGCCTCGAAGAAGGCGCCTACCTTCGGGTGCGCATGAACAATCGCTGGACCTTGTACGATCCACGCCTGGCCTGGATGCTGGTTGCACCGGTGCTTCTGCTGCTGATCTTCTTCCTGGTGCTGCCGATCGCGGTGATGGCGGCCTATACCTTCTTCACCTTCGTCACCGCCGGCGTCGAGACCAGCGCGCTGACCACCGCCAACTGGCAGGAATTCTTCACCGACAGCTATTATTCCGGCTTCCTTCTGAAGACGCTGAGGGTCGGCGCGATCACCGCGCTGCTGTGCGGCGTGCTCGGCTATTTCCCGGCCTATTTCATCTGGGCGACGAGCTTCAGGCACAAATGGCTGCTCTTGCTCCTGCTCATCGTGCCGTTCTGGATCAGCTTCACCATCCGCACCTTTTCCTGGATCAACATCCTGGGCGAACAGGGCGTCATCAACGTCGCTCTGCTCAAGATGGGCATCATCAACGAGCCGCTGCAGATGCTCTACAACGAGGGCGCGGTGATCCTGGGACTGCTGCACTTCCTCCTGCCCTACATGATCCTCAACGTCTATGTCAGCCTCGAGGGTATCGACCGCACACTGATCTCGGCCGCGCGCTCGATGGGCTGCACCAGCGCGCAGGCGTTCCGCGAGGTGACCTTGCCGCTGTCGCTGCCGGGCCTGGCGGCGGGCCTGCTGCTCTGCTTCGTGCTGGCGGCCGGCAGCTATGTGACGCCGCAACTGCTCGGCTCGGGCCGCGACGCGCTGTTCGGCAATTTGATCTACGACACCATCATGGGCGAATTGAACTGGCCGATGGGCGCCACCTTGTCGATCGTGCTGTTCGTCGTGCTCGGCTTCTTCGCCGCAATCTACACCCGCTACATGGGCATGTCGCAGATTGTGAAGGGGTTGGCCGGATGAAGGCTGCGCGACCGACCAGGGAAGGTAAATGGACCTGGCGGCTGACCGGCTTCGTCACGCTCTGCGTCTACATCTTCATGTTCGCGCCGATCGTGGCGACCGTCATCCTGTCGTTCAACGCCTCGATGTTCGGCGGCTTCCCGATGACCGGCTTTTCGCTGCAATGGTACGCCAAGCTGATGAACAATGACGCGGTGCTGACCGCCTTCCGCACCTCGCTGTGGATCGCGTTGGTCACCGCTGTCGCCACCACGGCGATCGGCGTCGTCACGGCCTTCGCGCTGGTGCGCTTCGAGTTCCCAGGCAAGCAGACGCTGAGCACGCTGGTGATCCTGCCGGCGCTGGTGCCGGAAACCATTCTCGGCGTCGGCCTTCTGGTGCTGATCAAGGCGATCGACCAGCCGCGCACGATGCTGCTTCTGGTGCTCGGCCATATCCTGCTTGCGGTGCCCTATGTGGTGCTGATCGCGCAGGCGCGCATGGTGGGCATAAGGCGGGTCTATGAGGAGGCGGCGCTGTCGCTCGGCGCCTCGCGCTTCTCGTCCTTTCGCGAGATCACGCTGCCGCTGCTGATCCCGGCGGTCGTCGGCGGCGCCCTGCTCGCCTTCACCATCTCGTTCGACAACACCTCGGCCAGCCTGTTCTGGCGGCCGGCAGGCGTCGAGACCATGCCCACCCAGATCCTTTCCATGCTGAAAATCTCGATCAGCCCCGAGATTAACGCGCTCGGCACTGTGATGATCCTGGTTACCGTCGGCATCCCGTTGATCGGCGGCCTGATCCTAAACAGCCTGACGAAGTTGAAGAGACGCGGCGAACCAAAGGAGGAAGTACGATGAAACTGACGACGACCAAGCGGCTGGAACGGCTGCACGACCGGTATGCCAATGGCGATCTGAGCCGCCGCACTTTCCTGACGCTGACGGCGGCCGCAGCCGCATCGGCCGGGCTTTCCATGCCGTGGATGGGCCGGGCGCTCGCCGCGGTCGAGGAAGTCCGCTTCGACGGCTGGGGCGGCACGGTGCAGGACGCGATCGACAAATTCGCCTTCCAGCCCTACACGGCCAAGACCAAGATCAAGGTGGTGCAGGGCACGTTCGGCGACGAGGACGAGATCATCACCAAGATCAAGACCGCGAAGCCCGGCGACTACCAGGTCATTCATTCCTCGGGCGTCAACTACTACATCAAATACGTCAATGGCGGCCTGACCTCGGAGATCAACGAGGCCAACATTCCCAACATGGCGAATGTGCTGCAGCCGATGATCGAGCCCTTCCGCAAGCTGACGCCGAAGCTGTCGGCCGTGCCTTACGACTACGGCACCACCGGCATCGCCTACAACACCAAGGTGATCTCGCCGGAGGAAGCCAAGGAAAAGGGCGCAGCACTTCTGCTCGACAAGAAATATGCCGGCAAGGTCGGCGGCTATTCCGACATGACGACGCGTGTCTGGTACGCGGCTTTGGCCACCGGACAGGATCCCAACAACCTCAAGGACATGGACACGATCTGGGCCAAGGTGCGCGAGACGCGCGACCTCGCCAAGAAGTTCTGGAGCTCCGGCGCGGAACTTATGGACCTGCTTTCCAAGGGCGAGATCGTGGTGACCGACGCCTGGTCAGGCCGCGTCGCGGCGCTGCAGGACCAGGGCCATCCGATCGGCTATCTCGATCCGGCCGGCTCCTATGCGTGGATGGAGGACATGCTGATCCTGAAGGGCTCGCCGATGGCCGAATGCGAGGAGCTGATCAACTTCATGCTCGACCCGGCGACCTCGATCGCGGTGGCCGAGGGCCAAAGCTACCCGCCGTCGCTCGACCCGACCAAGGTCAAGCTGACCGACAAGATCGCGAAGCTGCCGGCCTTCGACCCCACCGGCACGATGAAGGCGTTGACCTTCGCCGATCCGACCTACTGGGCGACCAACGAGGACGCCTGGACCAAGCAGTGGAACAGGATTTCGAAAGGTGCCTGACGGCCAGGATACGACACTCAATCCCCGGCCGACCTCGGCCGGGGCGGAACGCGCGAGCGCGGCCGCCGGGGCGAACAGCCCGGCGGTCGAGTTCCGCAACATCGACATCGTCTATGGCAAGTTCGTCGCGGTACGCGATTTCTCTTTGTCGATCCGCAAGGGCAGCTTCGTCACGCTGCTCGGGCCGTCTGGCTGCGGCAAGACGACGATCCTGCGCTCCATCGCCGGGCTGGTCGACATTTCGGCCGGCCAGATCATGATCGGCGGCCGGCGTGTCGACGACGTGCCTATCTACAAGCGCAACATCGGGCTGGTGTTCCAGAGCTATGCGCTCTTTCCCCACAAAACCGTGTTCGACAATGTCGCCTTCGGCCTGAAATACCGCAACGTCGCCAAGCCTGAGATCAGGCGCAAGGTCGGCCAGGCGCTCGATATGGTGCGGCTGCCCGGCAGCGAGAAGAAACTGCCCTCGCAGCTGTCGGGCGGCCAGCAGCAGCGCATCGCGCTGGCGCGCGCCATCGTCTTCGAGCCGCAGGTGCTTCTGCTCGACGAGCCGCTCTCGGCGCTCGACGCCAACATGCGCGAGGAGATGCGCGTCGAGATCAAGAAGATCCAGAAGGAAACCGGCATCACCGCCATCTTCGTCACGCACGACCAGGAAGAAGCGCTGTCGATGTCGGACCGCATCGTGGTGATGAATGCCGGCTCGGCCGAGCAGATCGGCACGCCGGAAGAGGTCTATGAGCGGCCGGCCACCGCCTTCGTCGCCGACTTCCTCGGCAAGGCCAACATGCTTTCGGGCACGGTGAGCAGATCGGACGGACCGACGACAGTCAAGCTGGCCAGCGGCCAGACGGTCAATGTGCTTTCGCCCAAGGCGCTGCCGCAGGGCAGTGCCGTAACCGTCGTGGTGCGGCCGCAGAAACTCGCGGTCGGTGCCAAGGCGGGCGCCAACCGGTTGCCTGGCCGGGTCGTGTCGGCCTCCTATCTCGGCGGCAGCGCCATCTACGAGGTCGACATAGGCGGCAAGACGAACATCCGCGCCAACGCCCCGATCGATGGCCGCGTTCTGCGCGAAGGCGAAGCGATCGAACTCGGCTTCGACGCGGACGATTGCGTCTTGCTGGACGAGGCCGGGCGGCGGATTTCCTGAAGACCGCCGCCGCCCTGTAATCAGTACGACCCTTGATGGCTATTACAGTTCATTGCTTGGAGAGAAACGCTTTGCAAGCAGGAGTGAGCTCACTGATATGCTGTTTAAGACAGCTCAACCCCTTTGCATTGTCGACCATCTTGCACAGTCGCTGGGCATCCGCCCTGCATGGTGTTTTGTAGGCATCTTTCGCTAAAGCGACGTCGGCGAGGAAAAGCGAACTAGAAGCCAGAAGCGCCAGTCCAAGCGTTTTCTGTTTGCGCATAATTTAATTCCCCTCTGAACATGAGCATAGTAACGCAGCCATATATACGCTAGCCCTGATATAATAAGAAGGCCAAGGACTTCGCGACGAAGCGCTCCGTGCCGCATTGGCAAGGCACGATATTTTCAAACTGAGATACCACCAGATTCCCACGGCAATTTCGACGCCCGCTCCAACGCTCGCTCCCCCGGTCGTCGGCGACAAGTCCTCCCATTGGTGACGTGAATGATCACGCCGCAAAGAGATGGAGACGACAATGACGAGTTTGGAGCACACCGCCTGTGAACCCAGCCGCGCGGACCTCAGCCTGATTGGCTTTGCCAGCCGTGCGCTGCGGCTTGCCTATCGTGCGATGAGGATGCGCAGCGACCGCGCCGCCATGCAGGCCATGCCCGATCATCTGCTCAAGGACTTGGGTATCGCCCGTTCGGAAATCGACCATTACACCTCGATGCGCTACGTCTCCGACGCCGACGGGATGGACTTCCGCAACGCCGGATGACCCCCGATGGCAGGCGTCACCACGCTCTCGACAAGCCCCGGGGCTTCCCCACGCCGGGGGCTTTTGCGTTCCGGCGCATTCGGGCGTCGACATTCGTTTCAAACGATACATCCAACGCAATTTCCAACGGTAGACGTATGAAAAATTCCACGGTCGCACCCACTCTCGTTCAAACGCTCCATCGGCAAACAGAGGCCGTCACGGCAACCAAGCCGCAAACGAACCTTTGGAGATGAAGATGCAACCCAACACCAAACCTGCACGGCTTCCGCTCAATGGCGTCGACACGCCGAACCTTCTGGCGACGATCAATTTCGTCGCCGGGCAGCCGGAGCTGGCAAAATTCCAGTTCCGCGCCCACAACGAGTGGATCGAGGGCACGCACAGCAAGACCGTCATGAATGGCTTCTTCGGCGCTGGCCAGGAGCAGAAGCACGAGAAGCCGCATTATGCCGACGCCGACCATCCGGCGATCCTGTGCGGCGCCGACAATGCGCCGACCCCGGTCGAATGGCTGCTGCACGGGCTGGCGGGCTGCCTGATGGCTGGCGTCGCCAACATTGCCGCCGCGCGCGGGATCAAGCTCACCAAGGTGAAGTGCTCGGTCGACGGCGACATCGACCTGCGCGGCATCCTCGGCATTTCCGACGAGGTCCGCAACGGCTTCCAGAACATTCAGGTGTCGTTCGAGATCGAAGGCGACGCGCCGGCCGAGAAGCTGCAGCAGCTGGTCGAGCAGTCGCGCGCCCGTTCGGCCGTGTTCGACGTGCTGACCAAGGGCGTGCCGGTCACCGTCGGCATCAAGACCATCCAGTGAGCCGAAGCCGGCAGGCGATCCGGACCGATCCGGGCCGCCTGCCTCCTCCCAAACGGACTAGAGCCATGAGACGCGCGGTTGTCATCATCGGCGCGGGCCAGGCTGGCCTTGCGCTCAGCCATTGCCTCGGCCAGGCCGGTATCGACCATGCCGTGCTGGAGCGCGGCCGCATCGGCGAGCGCTGGCGCTCGCAGAGCTGGCGCTCGCTCAGGCTGCTCACGCCGAACTGGCTGAACGCCCTGCCCGGCTCGCCCTATGAGGGCGGCGATCCCGACGGCTTCATGAGCAAAGGGGCTTTCGTGGAAAGCCTGGAGCGCTACGCCTGGCAGTGGCATGCGCCCGTCGAGACCAATGTCGAGGTCACATCTGTCAAGCGGACCGGCGACGGCTTTGCCTTGCGCACCAGCGCCGGCGAGTGGTCGGCGCGCGCGGTCGTCGTCGCGACAGGACATTGCGACCGGCCGGTCATCCCTTTTTCGGCTGAGACCCTTCGTGGACCGCTCAGCATTCACGCCTCGCAATATCGCTCGCCCGGCGAGCTGCCGAGCGGCGGCGTGCTGGTCGTCGGCGCCTCATCCTCCGGCGTGCAGATCGCCGACGAGCTCGCCCGCGATGGGCGGCGCGTGGTGCTTTCGGTCGGCAAGCATACGCGCCTGCCCAGAACATGGCGCGGCCAGGATATCTTCTTCTGGCTGTGCGCAATGGGCCTGATGGCGCAGCGCCGGGAAGACCTCGCCAATCTGGAAGGCGCGCGACGCCAGCCGTCGCTGCAGCTCGCCGGCCGGCCCGACAGGGCCGATGTCGATCTCGCCACGCTGCAGGCGCTCGGCGTGGAGCTGACCGGGCGGGTGCGCGGCGTCGGCGACCGCGAGATCGCCTTCGCCGGCGACCTTGGCCAGCACATCGCTGCGGCGGAAGCGAAGCAGGCGCGCCTGCTCGACCAGATCGACCGCTTCACGGGCGCGGCGACACCAAACCGGCCCGAGCCGGTTGCGATGCCGGCGGCGTCCGCAGAACAGCTGTCGCTCACCGACGGATCCATCCGCACCATCATCTGGGCCACCGGCTATGCGCGCTCGCTCGGCTGGCTGGAGCCGCTGGCGCTCGGCGCCGACGGCGAGCTCGCGCATCAGGGCGGCGTCACCTGCGTGCCCGGCCTCTACGCGCTCGGCTTCCGCTTCCTGCGCAAGCGCGATTCCAACTTCATCGGCGGCGTCGGCGCGGACGCCGAGGCGATCGCCGCCGAAATCTCGCGTCGTCTCGACTGCAACGGCCGCAAGGCGGCCTGAGGATCACGACCACCATGGCAACCAATCCCATCTCCCTCATGGCCACCCCCAGGCGCGGCCACTACGACGCCATCATCGTCGGCGCGCGCTGCGCGGGTGCGGCGACCGCGATGCTGCTCGCCCGCGCGGGTCTCAAGGCGCTTGCGATCGACCGCAAGCCGTACGGCTCCGACACGCTGTCGACGCATGCGCTGATGCGGCCGGCCGTGTTGCAGCTTTGGCGCTGGGGCCTGCTCGAGCCGCTGCTCAAGGCCGGGACGCCGCCGATCGAGACGACGACCTTCCACTATGGCGAGGAGGAGATCGCCATCCCGCTCGCCGCCGGTTCGGACCTTCCCGGGCTGATCGCGCCGCGGCGCACGGTGCTCGACCGCATCCTGGTCGATGCGGCGCGCAAGGCCGGCGCGGAGGTCCTGCACGAGGTGGCGGTCGGCGACCTCTTCGCCGACACGCGCGGGCGCGTGCGCGGCATCGAAATCCGCGCCGCCGGCCGCGCATCCGTGAGGGTCAGCGCCGATATCGTGGTCGGCGCCGACGGCATCGGCTCGCTGGTGGCGAAATGCGTGGACGCCCAGCCATTGCGGCGCGGCGCGGTATCGGCCGCCCATGTCTATGGCTATGCGCCGGTCGAGCCGGGCGCCGGCTATCACTGGTATTTCCGCGACGGGATCGCCGGCTCGTTCATCCCGACCAATGACGGCCTCGCCTGCATCGTCGCCTCGGTGCCGACGAGCCTGTTCGACCAGCGCTTCCGCCTCGGCCACGCCCGCGCCCGCATGGACGTGCTCGAAGCGCTTTCGCCGGCGCTGGCAGCACAAGCGGCCCAGGCGCCGAAGGACGCCCGCCTGCAGGCGTTCCGGGGCGTGCCGGGCTATATCCGTCAGGCGCACGGCCCCGGATGGGCGCTGGTGGGTGACGCCGGCTTCTTCCGCGACCCGATCACCTCGCACGGCATTTCCGATGCGCTGCGCGACGCCGAGAGCCTCGCGCGCGCCATCCTCGACGGGTCCGACGCGGCATTCGCGATCTGGCAGCGGCAGCGCGACCTGATCGCCAACCAGATCCTGGACACCACGGACGCCGTCGCCGGCTTCGACTGGACGCTCGACGATATCGGCGAGCGGCATCGCCGCTTCAGCGCCGTGCTGAAGGCCGAGGTGCAGGCGCTGGCCGGGCAGTCCATGCCGGCCCGCCGCGCCCCTTCGTCTGCATCGCGGCCGACGGCCCACCGGGCGCCGGCCAACCAGGACGAGCCGCCGGCCTCGGCCGGCTCGAACCTCAATCGCAACCGAACCGGAGCAAGACCATGACTGTGCATGTGATGAAGGACGGGTGGGTCGGTGTCATCAAAGGGCGACCACAATTGGGCGCTTTCGCCGAGCGCTCGCGGCGCACGCAGCCTCAGGATATCGACGCCTTCGCCGAGATGACCGGCGACCGCAATCCGCTGCATTACGACAAGGCGCTGGCCGAGGCTTCGGTGTTCGGCAAGCTCATCGTGCAGGGCGGCGTCACCTCAGGCATCCTGAACGCGGTGGTGGCGGAAGATCTGCCCGGCCCCGGCTCGGTGTTCCTCGAAGTCTCGTGGAAATTCGTCAAGGCGGTCGGCGTCGGCGAATTGATCACCGGCCGCGTCGAGGTCAAGGACGTGCGCGCCGACAAGCCGATCACAAAGCTGGAGACATCGGTGCGCAACGAAGCCGGCGAGCTTTGCCTCACCGGCACCGCCACGGTGTTCACCGTGCCATTGGCCGGGGGCTGAGAGCTTCTGGACCGCTTGGCTACGCGCCTGCCGTCTCGGCGATGAAGGCGCGGACGTGGTCGATGAACTCCTCGAAGGCGGGCTCGCCTTCGAGGAGGATGTGGTTCTGGCTCTCGAGCTCGATGAAGCGCGCGCCGGGAATGCCGGCGGCCATGGTGCGCCCGGATTCGACGGGAGCGACGTTGTCGTCCCGCGCGTGCAGCACCAGCGTCGGCACGCGCACCTTCTCCAGCAAGTCGCTGACATCGATCACGGAAAAGGCGCTCTGCAGGCGCCAGGCATCGTCGGGCGAGACGGTGCGCAGCATCAGATCGTCCATCCAGGCGAAATGCTCGTGCGTGGCGCCGGGGATGAACATGGAGCAGAAGGCCTGGCGGAACATCGGGTTCGGCTTGCCCCAGCTCTCGCGCATCAGCGTCGCGGCGGCCTCGCGCGTCGCGATCTCGCCCGCGTCGCCACGCGCCCGCCAGCCTTTGACGTAGCCGCCATAAAGGATCATGCCCGAGACGCGCTCGGGATGCCGGATGGCGTAGGCGATCGAAACCGCGCAGCTCTGCGACAGGCCGAGCAAGGTGAAGCGGTCGAGCCCCGTTGCCTCGACCACGCATTCGAGGTCCGACAGCATGGTCTCGAACGAGATATCGACGACATGCCTTTGCGACAGGCCGTTGCAGCGCTCGTCATAGCGCACCAGCCGGTTCCGGCGCGACAGTTCCCGCATCCAGTGCCGCCAGATCGGGCTGTCCCAGTCGAAGGTGAGATGCGACATCCAGTGCGCGGCGCGCAGGATCGCAGGGCCGCTGCCGGTGCTGGCATGGGCGAGCCTGGTGCCGTCGAGAGCACGGCAGAATTGCACGGCGCGGCCGGGATCCTGCGATGACGCGGATTTCAACGGGGCTTGCGGCGGCCGGGCGGAACCGGACTGCGATGCGCGACCCGTGGCTTGAGCAGCGGCCGACCGGACCCTGTCCTCCAGCGCCTCGGTCTCGGCGGCGAGCCTCGCATCGTCGGGCACGAGGCTGCGCAGGCGCTGGGCGAAGGGCAGCGCCCGCCGCGGCTGGTCCGCCAGGCGCTCGACCAGCTCGCGCAGGATGCCGAGCTCGACGATCTCCACCTCGCTGGCGATGGCCTGCCGCCAGGCTTCATAGTCGAAGCAGCGCTCGAGCGAGAGGTCGGCGAGAAAGCCGCCACGGATCGAGGCCAGGACGGCTTCGAGTTCCTCGGTCGAGCGGGAGGAAAGGTCGGCCTTCACCAGCGGCGCCAGCCGCGCGTAATCCGTCGCGACATTGAGCGCGACGGCGTTGCGATCGGCGGCAAGGGCTGTTTCAACACCGCCCAGGACCTGGCGGATCTTGGACAAGCTCCAGCGCAAGGCACCGCGCGGATCGTCGGGGACGTCCCAGAATATCTCGCACAACCGTTCGCGCTGGTGCTGCCTGGCGGTGACGGCAAGGTAGGCGAGCAGCGCCCGCGTCTTGCGCGACGGCGGCAGGTCAAGCGGCTGGCCGTCGCGCATAACCTGAAAATCGCCAAGCACGCGCAGTTCCAGCATGTGCTGATCGCCGTTCATGCGTCCACGCGCTTGTCGATCGCCATGATCCCCCTTCGGCCTTGGCCGGCGCCGCCAAAGGCAGCCGCTCGCCATAGCAAAATCGGCTAATTTAGGGAAGCGTGGTCCGGACGGCGCACGGCCCGAGGAACCAAATCTACTTGGCGGCGCGGACAGCCGATCGACGATATTTGCCGTTCCCTCACGCCTTTGCCGCAAGCGCCCTCGGCTTGATGACCGTCGCCAACACGACCCCGACTACGATGAAGGCCGCGCCGAGCAGATCGTAGTCGTGCAGGCTCTCGCCGAGCAGCAGATAGGCAAGCACGGCGACGAACAGCGTCTGCAGGTAGAGCAGCATGCTTGCCCGGCTTGCGCCCAGCGCCTCCACGCTTTTGTTGTAGAGATAATACATCAGCGCCCCGCCTGGCCCCGCCAGATAGGCGAGCGCGAGCAGGCCATTGCCGTTCAGGGCAGAGCGCTCGTCGTTGAAGATTTCCCACAGGTGGAACGGCAGCGCGACCAGCGCGCCGGCGCCAAGCAGAAGCACGACCAGCGGCAAGAGCTCGAGGCCGAACTTGGAGCGGCGCAGCAGCACCGTATAGAGCGCCCAGCAGAAGGCGCTGCCGACGATCCACAATTCGCCGATGTTGAACCGCAGTTGCACCAGCGCATCCAGCTTGCCATGCGCGACGATCACCAGCATGCCGGCAAGTGCCGCAACCGCGCCGAGCGACTTCCAGAGTCCGAGCGGCTCGCCAAGCACCAAGCGCGCGAGCACCATGGTCATGATCGGCGACATCGCCATGATGATGCCGGCCGTGGTGGCGTCGGTGTCGTTCAGGCCATGGTAGATCATGCCCTGGCAGAGCGTGAGGCCGATCGCCCCCACGGCGACGATCTCCAGCGGCCGCGAGCGCAGCAGCGCCAGCATGGCGCCGTGATGGCGGTGCACGATCGGCAACAGGATGGCGCAGGCCAGCAAGAGCCGCCAGAAGCACAGCCCCCAGGGCGGCATTTCCGGCGCCACCCATTTGGCCGCGATATAGACGCCGGCCGAGAGCAGCCAGCACAGCACGGCGGTGGGATAGCCGCCCAGGGATGATACCGCGGCGATGGCCGGCGGTTCCGGCTGATGGACTATCGGTATCGCCTGCATCGCATGCCCCCCGTTTCAATGAAACGTCAGCCCAGACGTAGCCGGTAGTCTACCTCATCCCGCGGGGTGTTACATATGGCTCCGACAAAGCCGTCCGGCAGAGATCAATGCGGCGTGTCGCTGGCCATATGCAGGTGCTCCCAGGCCGAGCCGACGCGACCATGGAACTGTGATGCAAATCGTTCGGCTTCGATGTCTTCGAGGCCGTCGTCGACAAGGGCCTCGATGCTCCGCCGCAGCAAGGCGAGCTGCATCTGCCGCGCATGCCTTGCGTCGGTTTCACGCATGATGGCCGTGACGTGATAGGCCACGACCGGCTGGCCAAGGCAGGACAGAAGCGCGCTCGACCCGGCTGTCGCCGCAGTGACCGCTTCCTCGATGTTCATTCCGGCGCTCCCTCATCTAAGATGCTGGGCGCCTCCCCGGCAGACGGCGACGGTATCCGCCGCTCTTTTCTAATTTTTGGCAGTCGCGAGATCATCGCTCGCGGCCAAAATCAGTATCCTCCAGAACCCTATTAAAGGCGACCGGATAGTTAATTGATGGTTAATGGCAAAGCTCGCATCTTAGGCATCCGAGCCGGGCTTGGCGCATCGGTCAGTGACCGGGGATGTTTCGCCCGGCCGATGGCGCGAGGCTTTGCGAACCAGGGACCGAAACCGGCGCGCCGTGAAGCACCCAGTCCGCCGCGATTTGCCCTATCACAGGGGCGAGCTGGATGCCGTAGCCGCCGGCGCCGGCAGCGGTGATCAATGTCGGCTCCGAAAGATCTATCGGCCCGACGAAGGGGCGATGGTCGGCTGTCACGGGATAAAGGCCCGCCCAGCCCCGGCCGAGCCGCGCGCCAGGCAGATCGGGCACGCGCTCCAGAAGCAGCTCCGCCAGATCGACCTTCGACTGCTCCTCGCACTGGTCGTTGTAGTTGTCGGGATCCTCGGGCGCGATCGACTTCACCTTGTGGATTTCGGCGATCAGTTCGTCCGGCTTTTCGTGGCGGAAGTTGAGCCCGCTGCCTTCGCCATTCACGAGGTCCATGACCATCGGCATGGTGTAGCCGAGCGGCTCGTCGAGATGGATGACGACGGCTTCGTGGCGCTCGGGCCAGATGTGCAGACGCTGGCCGAAAAGCGCGGCCACCTGCGGCGCCCAGGCACCGCCCGCATTGACCACGACATCGCAATCGATCAGCCGTCGCTTCTTGCTATCGATCGGGTCGCCGCTGGTTTCCAGCGTATAGCCGCCCGGCCGTCGTTGCACGCCGAGCAGCTTGCGGTACTGGCGGATCTCGCCGCCCTTGGCGCGGACGATGCCCGCCAGGAAATTGCACATTTCGTGCGGGTCGAGGAAGCCGTTGTCTGGCCCGAACAACCCGCCTTCGAGCCCGTCAGGATTGATGTGCGGCACGAGGTTCCTGAGTTCGGTGGCGCGGAGCAGGCGCGACCTCAGCCCCGCTTCGCCCTGGATCTCGACCGATCTCGCGAACAGCGCCATCTGCGCCGGCGTGCGCGCCAGCCGCAGATAGCCGATATGGTTGAAGCGAAGCCCCTCGCCCTCCCATTGGCGGAACCGGCGCAGCGAATGGACCCGCAGCATGATCTCGAACGGATCGGTCAGTTGCGAGCCGACGACGCCGACCGACCGGCCGCTCGACCCAGAAGCGATCGACTGGGCTTCGAGCACCGTGACGCGCGCGCCCTGCTCGACAAGGTCGAGCGCCGTGCACATGCCTAGCGTGCCCGCGCCGATCACCACGACATGAGGAGCAACTGTCATCTGTGGCTCGTCTGCTTTCACGATTGCGCGGCGATGTCGCCCAAGGTCTCGTCGATCGCTTGAAGAATGGCGCCGGCATCCGCTTCGGTCATCGGCGTCGATAGCGCGAACAGGCCGTAGCTGGCGGAGAGCACGCCACGGCCAAGCAGGCCCTTGTGGCAGGCGTCGAATTTTTTCCGCTCAGCCTGGCCCGGATAGATGGAGCGGTAATCCGTGACCGGATGCAACGTGAAATGAACCTTGAACAGCGAGCCCAGGCCGACGCATTGGCCGGCAAGCCCATGCTTTTCAAACGAGGCGGTGACCCCTTCGCGCAGAAATGCGCCCAACCGGTCGAGATGGGCGAAGCTCTCTTTCGTCAGCGCCCGCATCGAGGCAAGGCCGGCGCGCATGGTGACCGGATTGGCGGTGAAGGTGCCGCCATGCGGAAGCGCTGGTTTGCCGGCGGTCGGATCGAACACCGCCATGACATCGGCGCGCCCGCCCACGGCGCCGACAGGAAAACCGCCGCCGATGATTTTTCCGAGCGCCGTCAGGTCGGGTTCGATGCCCCACAGCCCTTGCGCGCCCGACCATCCAAGGCGAAACGAGATGACCTCGTCGAAGATGACCAGCGCGCCCGCTGCGTGGGCGATCTCCACCATGGCGTGAAGGTAGTCCCGGCGCGCCGGGATCAATCCCGCGCGGTTGGGCATCGGGTCGATCAGCACCGCCGCGATGGTGTCGCCCCCGGCGGCGAAGACGGCGCGCAGCGCCTCGCTGTCGTTGAAGGGCACGGCGATCACGTCGTCCAGCACGCCGCGCGGCGTGCCCCTGGCATAGGGCGTCGACCTCGGCAGGTCGCCCCAGTTGGCGGGCGACGAGTCGAGGCTGACCTCGGCGAAATCGTAGGAACCGTGATAGGCGCCCTCGATCTTGACGATCTTCGGCCGCCCGGTGAAGGCGCGTGCGGCCTTGATCGCCATCATCACGCCTTCGGTGCCGGAATTGGTGAAGCGGACCTGGTCGACCGAGGGCAGCCGCTCGACCAGGAGTTCGGCGAGCTCGATCTCGCTCAGCGTCGGGGCGCCGAAAGCGGTGCCGGAGGGCAGTTGCTTGGCCACGGCCGCGGTGACATCGGGATGCGCATAGCCGTGGATCATCGAGGTGAAATTGTTGATGCAGTCGTAATAGGAATTGCCGTCGACATCCCAGACCCTGCAGCCCTCGCCGCGCGCGGCGTAGATCGGAAACGGATCGACGAAGACCGTGGTGCGCGTGTTGCCGCCCGGCATCACCTTCCTGGCGCGCTCGAACAGGGTTTTCGATCCGGGCATGGCGTCGGGATAATGCGGCATGGCTCTCCGAAGGCGAATTCGACTTGTTGAAACAGCGGCGCAACCGACGCTCGTCACGAAGCTACGGTTCGTTTCCGCGCCTGCGCAATCGGCCAGGCCGGGCATGCGACCCGACCAGGGGCATCCCGATCATTTCGCGGCGGCTGCAGCCGCGCGGTTCGGGTGCCTGAGATTGGTCGGCGTGATGCCGGTCTGCTGGCGGAAGACGCGGCTGAAATGGCCGGCATTGGCAAAGCCGCAGCGATAGGCGATCTCGCCGATCGCCAGGTCGCTGCCTTCCAGCAGTGACCTGGCGTAATGAACCCGCAGCGCCAGATAGGCGGCCATCGGGCCGATGCCGAGCTCGGCGCCGAACAGGCGCTCGAGCTGGCGGCGCGAGCAGTTCTGCCTGGCGGCGATCTCGGCCACGGGGATCGGCTCCTGCAGATTGCTTTCCATCAGGAGCAGCGCCCGCTTCACCGCGCGGCTCGCGGCGGCGGGGAAAAGGTCGCCGACCGGCTGCACGTCGCGGCTGGAGCGGATGCGGTCGAGCACCAGGATCTTGGCCGCCTTCTCCGCCGCCTTCTGGCCGATGAATTGCGAGACGAAATAGCCGGCGAGGTCGGCCGCTCCCGTGCCGCCGGCGCAGGTGGCGCGGCCCCTGTCGACGGAATAGAGGCTGTCGGCATGCGCGCTCACATCGGGGAACTCGGCGCGGAAATCCTTGATGTGGAACCAGCTGACCGCGGCGCTGTAGCCGTCGAGCAGGCCATAGCGCGCCAGCACGAAGCTGCCGGTGCAGAGCGCGGTGAGCGGCACGCCTTTCGCGGCGGCGCGCAGCAGGAACGCTTCCTTTTCCGAACTCAGCTTGCGGTTGGTGTCGAGCAGGCCGCCGACCACCACGACATTGTCGAAATCCTCCGGATTGCCCATCGCCCTGGTCGGCAGCAATTCGACGCCGCAGCTGGCGCGGATCGGCAGGCCGCGCTCGCCGACGATCTCCCAGTCGAACTCGATCCTGCGGCTGCGGTCGCCCTCGTCGCCGGCCAGCCTCAGCGTATCGATGAACAGCGACAGCGGCGACAAGGTGAAATCGCGCACCAGGAGAAATGCGAACTTCTTGGCCATTCGCGAGCCGACCTCTCATTCGAGCCAGGCGCCATCCTTGACCGCCAGCCGCGACGTTTATCAACCGGCGAGCGGACTGGATAGCGCGTGGCCTTGAATAGCGGTTTGGACCGTTGCATGATTCCTCGCGCGCGCTCTCGGCGACCGCCGGGCGTCGCAATCCGGCACGGCGCCGTCATCGCCGGACCTTCATCGAAAGCCGCGGAGCCATCGGGCGATGACGACCATCCATCAGTTCGCTGTGTCGGAAGGGCAGGAATGGGTGCTGCCGGTCGATGACGAGACCCACGAGGAGTTCTTCGGCCTCGACGGGCGCTCGCTCGAGGGCTGGCAGCCGCCGTTGATGCGGCGCGTCGAGGAAGGCGAGCGGCTCTATTCCGATTTTCCCTGGCTCGGCGAGCACGCGCCGCTTTTGCGCCAGCCGGCCGTCGACGCGCTGGCGGCGGCGCTGCGGCCCTATGGCGAGCTCGTCGCGCTGCGCGGCGAGAAGGTCTGGCTGCTCAACGTCACCAATGTGATCGACGCGCTGGACGAGGCGCGCTCGCAGATCGTCCGCTTCGAGGACGGCGACATATTGGCGATTGAGCGCTACGCCTTCGACGCGGAAAAGATCGGGACGGCGGAAGTGTTCAAGCTGCCGATGCGGGCCTCCCCGGTCTTCGTCAATGAGGTGTTCGTCGAACGGGTCCGCAAGGCCGGGTTGCACAACGTGTCGTTCGAGCCGCTATGGACATCGGGAACGGCAATCGCTTGACGAATAACAGTTATTCCAATCATTGAGGTGGCGTCGTCCCCCATCCGCCTGCCCGCACCTGGGCAATCGCATGGGTGGTTCCCCCGCTCCGTCGCTGCTTCGCAGCGCCGAGACGGAGTGGGGGGAACCCCCTAGGCGATTTGCCGCATCCGCTGTGCCGCCGCCCCTGGCCCGCCCGCTGGGCGCATCTGGAGCATCGCTCTGGCCCAACCCGGACATGCACGAACGGGATGGCCATTATAACCAGACGCATTATAACGGTCGCTGACATAGCGACGACCAAGGGGAGACGATGCGTTACATACGTCCGCTTTCAATCGAAGATGCCGTTGGCGAACTCGCAAAGGCGGTAGGACCGGCCGCGATCCTGGCCGGGGGCAGCGACCTTTTGGTGAGGATGAAGGGCGGCTTCATCGAGCCCGAACTGATCGTCGACATCAAGGCGATCGGTGGCCTGGCCGACGTCACCGAAACGGCTGACGGTTTTCGGATCGGCGCCGCGGTGCCCTGCGCGGTGCTGGGCGAGAACAAGGCGCTGCGCAAGGCATGGCCGGGCGTGGTCGAGGCGGCCAATCTGATCGGCTCCAAGCAGGTGCAGGGACGCTGCACCATCACCGGCAATCTGTGCAATGCCTCGCCCGCCGCCGACAGCGTGCCGGCGCTGGTCGCGGCCGCGGCACAAGCGGTCGTCGCCGGGCCTTCGGGCAAGCGCACCATTGCGGTGGAGAGCGTGCCGACCGGACCGGGCCGAACGTCTCTCGCCAAGGGCGAGATCATCGAGGCGATCCTGCTGGAGAAGCGGCCTGACCATGCGGGCGACGCCTATCTGCGCTTCATTCCGCGCACCGAGATGGACATCGCGGTGGTGAGCGCCGGCGTCAACCTGACGCTGGACGATCACGGCGCGATCAAGACCGCCCGCGTGGCGCTGGGCGCCGCCGCCCCCACGGTGCTTCTGGTCGAGGAAGCAGGCCAGGTGCTAATCGGCTCGAAGCTCGACGAAGCCACGCTGGAGCGGCTGGCGAAGATCTGTTCCGGCGCCTGCCGCCCCATCGACGACAAGCGCGGCACCATCGAATTCAGACGGAAAGTCGCGGGCGTGCTGGCGCAGCGTGCCGCGGCAATCGCCTACAAGCGTGCGGGAGGCAAATAATGGCCGGTGTAGCTGTATCAACCACGATCAACGGCGACGCCGTCGAATATCTGTGCCAGCCCGACGAGACGCTGCTGGACGTGCTGCGCGACCGGCTGGGGCTGACCGGCGCCAAGGAAGGCTGCGGCACCGGCGACTGCGGCGCCTGCAGCGTCATCGTCGATGGCCGCCTGGTCTGCTCCTGCCTGGTGCTGGGCGCGGAAGCCGAGGGCCGCAGGGTCGAGACCATCGAAGGCATGGCGCATGGCGACCAGTTGCACCCGCTGCAGCAGAAATTCCTGGAGCACGCGGCCTTGCAATGCGGCATCTGCACGCCAGGTTTCCTGATTGCGGCCAAGGATCTGCTGGAGAACAACCCCTCGCCCACCGAGGAGGAAATCCGCTTTGGCCTCGCCGGCAATCTCTGCCGCTGCACCGGCTATGACAAGATCGTGCGCGCCGTCCAGGACGCGGCCAACGTGATGAAGGGAGCCTGATCATGAACTTCGATCCGCGCTACTCCGGACGCAACTTCTCCTCGGTCGGCACGCGGCCGATCCGCCCCGACGGCATCGACAAGGTGACCGGACGCGCCCGCTACGGCGCCGACTTCAACATGGCCGGCCAGTTGGTGGGCCGCGTGTTGCGCAGCCCGCACGCGCACGCCATCATCAAGAAGATCGACACCTCGAAGGCGGAAAAGCTCGCCGGCGTGAAGGCGGTGATCACGGCGAAGGACCTGCCCGACCTCACCGATGGCGATGCCGCCATGTATGACATCCTCGACAATTCGATGGCGCGCAAGAAGGCGCTCTATGACGGCCATGCGGTGGCCGCGGTGGCGGCGATCGACGCCCGCATCGCCCGCCAGGCGCTGAAGCTGATCGAGGTCGATTATGAGGTGCTGCCGCATGTGACCGACGTCGACGAGGCCGCGCAGCACCACGCGCCGCTGATCAACGACCAGGTCTTCACCGAGGGGCTGGAGGAAAAGCCGGCAAAACCCTCCAACGTCACCAAGCGCACGCAGTTCGGCCATGGCGATGTGCACAAGGGTTTTGCCGAGGCCGATTTCATCATCGAGCGCTCCTTCAAGACCGAGCAGACGCACCAGGGCTACATCGAGCCGCATGCCTGCGTGGCGAGCGTCAACCCGGACGGCACGGCCGACCTGTGGGTCTGCACGCAGGGCCATTTCGTCTACCGCCAGCATTGCGCCCAGTTGCTTGGGCTGGAGGCCTCGAAGCTGCGCGTCACCTCGTCGGAGATCGGCGGCGGTTTTGGCGGCAAGACCCATGTCTGGGCCGAGCCGGTGGCGCTTGCGCTGTCGCGCAAGGCCGGCCGTCCGGTAAAACTGGTGATGACCCGCGACGAGGTGTTTCGCGCCTCGGGCCCGACCAGCGCCACCTCGATCGACGTCAGGATCGGCGCGAAGAAGGACGGCACCATCACCGCCGCGGAAGCGACGCTACGCTATAGCTGCGGCCCCTATGCCGGCTCCTGGGCCGAGATCGGCGCGATGACGGCGTTCGCCTGCTACAAGCTCGAAAACGTCAAGACCGTCGGCTTCGAGGTGCTGGTCAACAGGCCGAAGACGGCGGCCTATCGCGCGCCGTCCGCGCCGATGGCGGCCTTCGCGGTGGAAAGCTCGATCGACGAGCTTGCCCGCGAGATCGGCATGGACGCGGTGGACTTCCGCATCAAGAACGCCGCGCAGGAAGGCACCCGCGCCTCCTACGGCCCGGTCTACGGGCCGATCGGCATCGGGCCGACGCTGGAGGCGGTGAAGAAGCATCCGCACATGAAGGCGCCGCTGAAAGCCAACCAGGGGCGCGGCATGGCCTGCGGCTTCTGGTTCAATTTCGGCGGCCAGACCTGCACGGACTTGAACATCGGCATGGACGGCTCGGTGTCGCTGGCCGTGGGCACGGTGGATGTCGGCGGTTCCCGCGCCTCGCTGTCGCTGGTGGCGGCGGAAGAGCTCGGCATCGACTACTCCAACGTCAAGGCGATCGTCGCCGACACGTCATCGCTGGGCTACAACGACATGACCGACGGCAGCCGCGGCACCTTCTCCTCCTCGATGGCGACGATCTCGGCCGCCCGCAACGCGATCAAGATTCTGCGCGATCGCGCCGCGCAGATGTGGGATATCCCGGTCGACGACGTAGTCTGGGAAAAGGGCCATGCCATCGCCAAGGGCGAGAAATACGGCAATTTGTCGCCGCTGTCGCTGAAGGACATCGCGGCCAAGTCGGGCACGACCGGCGGCCCGATCGCCGGCCATAGCGAGCTCGTCGCCGACGGCGCCGGCGTCTCCTTCGCCACCCATATCTGCGACATCGAGGTAGACCCCGAGACGGGTGCTGCCCGGGTGATCCGCTACACGGTGGTGCAGGATGCCGGCAAGGCGGTGCACCCGACCTATGTCGAGGGCCAGTACCAGGGGGGTGCCGCGCAAGGCATCGGCTGGGCGCTCAACGAGGAGTATATCTACGGCAAGGACGGGCGGCTGCAGAATGCCGGCTTCCTCGACTACCGCATCCCGGTCTGTTCCGACCTGCCGATGATCGACACGCAGATCCTGGAAATCCCCAACCCCAACCACCCCTATGGCGTGCGCGGCGTGGGCGAAACCTCGATCGTGCCGCCGCTGGCGGCGATCGCCAACGCGGTGTCGAACGCGGTGGGCGTGCGCATGACCCACATCCCGATGTCGCCGCCGCGCATCCTCGCGGCGCTGGAGGCGGAGCGGGAAGGCTGATGCCGAAAAGCGCGAAGCGGTTTTCGGCTCCCACCCGATGAGGACCTAATGGTCGCCGTCACGCTCTGGGGCTCGCTCAGCGCCGTCGCCGGCGGCAAGGCCAAGCACGACATCGAGGCCAAGGACATCAGGGAGCTGTTCCGCAAGCTGGCGGAACAGTATCCCGGGATAGAGCCGTGGATCGACCGCGGGATCGCAGTGGCGATCGACGGGGTGATTTATCGGGATACGTGGGGGAAGGAGCTGCCGGAGGGGGCAGAGATTTTTCTGCTGCCGAGGCTGGCGGGGGGATGAGTGGGGGCGCTCCAGCAACTCTTCGCGCCTTGCGGCACTAGCAGCTAGCCTTTGTCGCTTCGTTGCTACGTCAGAAAGATTTTTGTTCCCTTTTTGTTCCATAGATGATATAGTGGTAGGCATATTTTTGGCGCCCGCCGTATCGCGAACAGAGCGTCTCGCAGCTTTTTTGGTGAATTACGACTGGAAAGTTGCGAGAATTTCGACGAGGGTTTGCGAGTAGTTTGGCGGGAGGCTCAAATGGTAGACACAGTTTTCCATGTTGCAATACATCATCTTCAACGAGTTAGCGATGTTTACCAAGTTATACCCGGCAATGGCGCGATCCCAGTATCACGAACAGCCAAACGCCTCGTTGATGAATTGCAAAAATTATATGGACGCCGCCCGTCGAAAGCCCACGGCAAATTTTCGACGGATTCAATCAACTATCCTACCTCGGCGAACCTGCAGAATTACCTCGATGGAAAATTGACCTTTGGAGAGGTCACTTTAGCTCTTATGGCGACGCTGCAGAAGCAAGCGCAAGCGAAGTCAGCATCTACGGGTGGTCATGTATTTTTCGCGCATTTTGAGCGAGAGGGATCACAATATTTTCTTGTTGCGATCGTAACCGACAAACTGAGCGCCGCGTTAACGCAAGGTGACAATCTGGAGGACGTAACGCATCTTGACATTGAAGGCTTTCGTTTTGCGGGGCGAGTGAACCTGTCGGGCTGGGCAAGTGCTGAGGAACGATACATTGGATTTCTCAAAGGAAAGGGCTCCGTTTCTGAATACTTCAAGGAATTCCTGGGGTGCGATACGACGATCTCAAACCGCGTTGAGACAACTTCGCTCGTAGAGGCGTTGAAGGCATTTGCTGATAAGCAGAATTTTGACTTGAGTCGAAGGGACGATTTTATGGAGCGTGCCTTAGATATCTGCGACCGCGATGCCCGCGCCGGCAAACCTATCGAATTCACGACTCTTGCAAATGAGCTTTATCCCGAAGACCCCGAAACCTTGACGGAGGTTCTTTCCGATCGGAAGGTGAATGATGGATTTGTTGCGGACCGGCGTGCCCTGAAAGGCTTGGTGAATTTCAAGAAAAAGACGCCCAATTGGTCGGTTGAGTTCGATCGTCGAGCATTGCACTCGGGCAAGGTTCGGTACAACCCAAAGGACAATGCAATTACGCTGCTCGATGTACCGGACGACTTCAAACGAGAACTGACCGAAGAGTTGGCCGGTGACTAGAGCTCTCACATGGAATGATTTGCTCGATATTTACCGAGAGACGACGTGGCTCGGCGGCGAGAGCGCACGTGTTAGAATAGCTAACGACGGTATCTTAGATACATTCCAACTGGTCGAAGTATCCGACAGAGCAGAAGCCGATGCGAACCTCGCAGCGCTGGTTGACCTTGCAAAGGTTAAGGTCGGGGACACCATTCAATGTCGAGTAGGATCGCCACGGCTATCGCTAGGCGTACTGGCTGATGACTGGGACACCTTTCTTTCTGCGCCGGATGCAAGGATTAGAGAGCCGAACGCATACTTCATCAAAGAGGACGAATCCTACAAGGATATGGCTCCGCCTTCCCCGCGAGTAGCCAACTACCGATCGATGCTGGATTTCATTAAGCTACTCGCCAACGCAGCTCTGTTTCTGGACGTCGAGCGTCAGACGCTAGTTTATTTCAAGGATAAAAAGGTTGAGATACCCATCCGGTTCTCGGCCGCAAATCTTTCGCTCCTGGATGGCAATAGCCTGAATGCTCTTCGAGAGGCACTTGACGGGAAGGTCCACAGCGAACAGCGCTTAGCTATTTTTTCAGACGCTATTCTCACACTTGCCACCTCGCAGGCCATGGACAACCGCTTTCTTTATCTGACACGGAATGTGGACGAGCTAAGCCGTCGCGTCACAGATGGTTATCGCCTATTCGCTTCTAGCTTCTCTTATACAAAAATTCGTGGTGATGTTGAAGCGGCACAGTCTGATTATATTGGGCGAATACACAAAACGTTCGTCGATATTCAGAGCCAGCTTCTTGGACTTCCGGTCGCAACAGTGGTCGTCGCAACGCAACTTAAAGACGTGTCCGGATGCGGCGTGGCAGCATGGGCCAACTTTGCAGTGATAGGAGGAGCATGGCTCTTTGCCCTGCTGCTCATTGGCTCTTGCATCAATCAATGGTTCACGCTTGCAGCCATTAAGTCTGATCTGAAGCGCCAACGACTCAAGTTGACCCGAGACTTTTACGAGATTAGCGCTCAATTCAATGATATTTTTGACGGGTTAGCGCGGCGTATTAGCTGGTATATAGCGGTTTTAACGGTGATAGGTTGCGTGGCGATTGGTGGTGCCGCCTTTGCCACACTTGTTTTTGAAAAAGTTACGGACGTAGACCTGTTTTCCACCTGCATGCCTTGAGGTCGCGTACTGCTGTGGCAAGAAGTCTCACAAGCATTTTCTACTACTACTGATTTATCTATCTTCCGTTGACACTCCGCTGGCTGCTGGTTGCTCAAGGAGTTTGACATCTTCAAGGTCTTTTGGCTCCCCAACCGTTCTTTTGTGCTCAATCAGTAACAGGCGATTTAATATCGGGATGGAGATGCCATCGACCTCGTATACTTCCGCCGTGCAATATGCGTCTTGAAAATTAAGCCCCGGCGCGAAGCTAAGCACGTCAATATTATGTTCTCCCGTAACTTTGAAGTGACCAACCCTATGATCCAACAGCTTCGCCTTGCCGTTCGGGTCCGCCCCCAAGGCCGGTATCGCAGCCATCAACCGGTCGATCATCAGGGGATCCGCGCCGACGAATAGATCGACGTCTCCAGTTTTCCGCGCTGGGCGATGATACTTAACTGCTACCCCTCCGATCACAACGAACGGAACTTCGTTGTCCGTCAAGTTGTGTTCCATCCATCGCAATTGGTGTGGGTGAAATAAAGCCATCGATTACCTTAAGCGCGAGAGTCAAAGCGACAGTTACATTACGATTGTGTCGGCCAATTCCGCCGAAGCCCCCCCTCACACCCCCAGCGTAGGCTCGGTATTCACCTCCAGCGCTTCTTCCGCCTCGTCCTCCTCGCCGAGCACCTCGCCATGCACGCCGAGCGCGCGGCCGATCCAGATCGGGTCGATCAGGTGGTCGCGCTTGGGGTTGGTGGTGTTGGGGTGGATGAGGATGCTCAGGCCGCCGTGGTTCAGCATCAGCCAGGGAACCAGCGAGGCGAAGATTTCGGTGGCAAAGGAGACCTGGTACATGGCCTGCTCGTGCGGGCCAACCGGTTCGTCGCGCCAGTTGCCGAGCCGCACGCGAAAACGCTCGCCGATGCGCTGGCGCAGCCATTCGGCCTGCCGGCGCTGCGCCGCATCGCCGTAATAGATGTGGGCGTGATAGCTGGCGATCTCCGCAAGCGGTCTCGGATCGTGCGGCGTGGCTTCGGTCATCGCTGCTCCCTCCCCGGTGGTTCCGGTCTGTCGTGCGCAGCGGAACTCTATGCGGTTCTTCGTTGCCTGGAAACGGCGAGCCGCTCTACAGACTGTTTAGCATCGGCGCGTTTGGCGCGTGATCGCAGACGCCGGCGCTGCCCCCACTCCGTCTCGGCGCTGCGCGCCGAGCCACCTCTACCCCCACTTTGTCTACGCTATGGACACATCTTCTGTGACTGGCGCGACTGATCAGGCCGAGGCTTGATTGCCACGTGGTTCCCCCAATCCGTCGCTGCTTCGCAGCGCCACCTTTCCCCCCTCCGGAGGGAAAGGAAGGGAACGTTGCTGGACGAGCGTTGACGGCAAAAAGCTTGGCGCCCTTCCTCTACCCCGTCGATCGGGGGAGAGGTGGCTCGGCGAAGCCGAGACGGAGTGGGGGTCGACCAGCGCTACATTAGACAATGCATGCGCCAAGCTGCCATGTACGCTATCGCCAAAGGCCAGCCGCGTGGAATGTGTGCATGCCGTAGGGGGCGAGGAACGCTAACCGCCAAGGCCGCGACCTCGGCCGGCCTTCTTGCCGCTCAGCCGCTCGACCGCGTCGACGATCAGGTCGCAGAATTTTTGATGGTCGAGCTTCATCGCCACGCTGTGGCGGAAGTTCACCTGCTCGCTCGCCGTGCCGCCGAAATGGCGCATGCCGCCCATCTTCTCGAAATTGCAGACCGTCATGCCCCTGGTCCAGCGTCCGGCGGTCTCGACGCGGATGTCGGCCTTCTGCGTGGTGAAGACGCTTGCGTCGATCATGGCCGCCACGCAGCAGGCGTCATGCACGGCGGGATATTCGATCTGCAGGAGGCCGCCATGCGTGGTGGCGATGAATTCCCAGATATCGAGGATGAACTTGGCGATCGAGCCGCCGGCGGCGCGCACCCTGTCCTGCAGCTCAGGCGTGGCCAAAGCCTGGTGCGTGAGGTCAAGCCCCACCATGGTGACGTCCCAGTCGGCGCGGAACACCACGTCGGCCGCCTCCGGGTCGGCATAGACGTTGAACTCGGCCGCCGGTGTGATGTTGCCGCGCGTGAAGCTGCCGCCCATCGCCACCACCTTCTTCACCCGGCCGACGATACGCGGGTCCTTGCGGGCCGCGAGCGCGATGTTGGTGTAGGGTCCGACCGGCACCAGCGTGACGGTCTTCGGCTCATGCGCCATGACGGTGTCGATGATGAAGTCGACGGCATGCCGTCTGTCGAGCTCGAAGGACGCCGGCGGCAGTTCGGGGCCGTCGAGCCCGGTCTCGCCATGGATCTCGATCGCCAGCACCTGGTCGCCGACCAAAGGGCCGGGCGAGCCCTTCGCCACCGGCACCTCGATGCCATAGGCCGTGCAGGTGGCCAGCGCGTTGCGCGTGGTGTTCTCGACATTGTGGTTGCCCGAAACCGTGGTGATGCCGAGCAGGTCGATGTTCGGGTTGCCGGCCGCAAGCAGGATGGCGATGGCGTCGTCGTGCCCCGGGTCGCAGTCCAGGATGATCTTTTCCATGGTTCCTCCCTGCGGCGATTACAGACTGGGGTGTGTTGCGGCGTCAAGGTTCGTCGGTTGGCACAAAGGCGGGTGCAACATCGCGGATGCCGGCGCTGCCCCCCGCTTCGTCTCGGCTTCGCCGAGCCACCTCTCCCGCACCTTGTCGGGCGAGGAAATGCTAATCGGCAAGGGCGCGGCCTTTGCAAGCTTGGGTTCCTCGCCCCCGCCAAAGGTGCGGGAGAGGTGGCTCGGTGCGCAGCGCCGAGACGGAGCGGGGGAGCGCCGCTGGCGATTACGCGCCACGTTAGAGTGCCCCCTACCCCTTGCTGCCATTCCCGCCGCTGCCCCACAGCGCGCGCTGCAGTAGGCCTCGCCCGCGCTTCCTCGGCGCGAGCTCGACGTCGCTGACCAGCCGCGCCCCGTCCTGGCGCCGTTCCAGCGTGATCTTTCGCGTGTGGAAGGCTTCCAGCTCGGCGCGGTGCGCGACGCTGATGATGGTGACCTGGGGCAGCACCTTGATCACCGTCCGCATCATCTTGTCCTGGCTCTTCTCGTCCAGCGCCGAGGTCGCTTCATCGAGCACCACGATATCCGGCGCGTGCAGCAGCAGGCGGGCGAAGGCCAGGCGTTGCTTCTCGCCGCCCGACAGCGTCTGGTCCCAGGGCGCCTCTTCCTCCAGCCGGTCCTTCAAATAGGAGAGGCCGACCTTGTCGAGGGCCGCATTGATCTCTTTCGTCTTCCAGTTGTCGGCGGCGGCGGGATAGGCGGTGGCGCGGCGCAGCGTGCCGGACGGGATGTAGGGGCGCTGCGGCAGCATGAACAGCCGCTTGCCCGGGTGGAAATCGACGCTGCCGCTGCCCCAGGGCCAGAGACCTGCAATGGCGCGCACCAGCGTCGACTTGCCCGAGCCGGATTCGCCCGAGACCAGCACGCGCTCGCCGGGCTCGATCATCACCTCGGTTTCCTTGACCACGGCGGTGCCGTCGTCGAGCGTCACGGAAAGATCGTTGAGGCTGAGCATCGCCCCGTCTTCGGTCTCGCCGCGTTGGATGCGGCCGAGCGTGTCGTTCTCTTCGGCGCGCTCCAGCCCGTCCAGCGACATCATCAACGAGGCGATGCGGTGGGCCGACGCGTTCCAGTCGGCCAGGCGCGGATAATTGTCGACCAGCCAGCCGAAGGCGCCCTGCACGATGGCGAAGGCGGAGGCCGCCTGCATCACCTGGCCCAGCGACATCGAGCCGTCGAGGAATTTCGGCGCGCACAGAAGCACCGGCACCACCGGCGCGAACAGGCTGGAGCCTTGCGAGACCAGTGCCGTGCGCATGTGCTGGCCGGTGAGCCGCGCCCAGCGGCCGAGCACGCCGGCGAAGGTGCGGTCGATGCCGGCGTTCTCCTCCTCCTCGCCGCCGAGCAGCGCGATGCTCTCGCCGTTTTCGCGCACGCGCGTCAGCACGTAGCGGAACTCGGCCTCGGCCTGGTTCTTGTCCTCGGAAAGCTGGACGAAGCGGCGACCGATGGCGAACATCGAGGTCGAGGTGATCGCCGCGTAGATGACCGCGGTGACGACGAGGAAGCCGGGCACGGTGATGGTGGAGCCGCCCAGCGTAAAACTCAGCGCGCCGCCGATGGTCCACAGCACCACGATGAAGGTCGAGGCCGACAGGAAGGCGTTGAGGACGCCGGCGATGAAATCGACCGGCGATTCGGTGGCGATGCGCAGGTCCTCGGTCAGGCGGGCCTCGGGATTGGCATGGTCGCCCTTGACGAGGTTGAGCTGGTAGTAGCGGCCGCTGGCCAGCCAGCGCTGGATGACGGCCGTGGTCAGCCAGGAGCGCCAGCGCCGCTGCATGGTCATGCGCAGGTAGACTTGCGCGACCACCAGGCTGATGCTGCCGGCGACCAGCGGCAGGAAGATGCCGCTCAGCCAATAGACGGTGTGGGCGTCGCGCTGCTCGATGGCGTCGAAGATCGCGCGGTTCCAGCGATTGATGCCGTATTGGAACCCGACATTGACGCAGATCAGCGTGAGCAGCCCGATCGTCAGGGGCCAGGCGAGCCTGTCGCCGTGCAAACCCCAATAGCCGCGACCGCTGATCCAGAAGCGCCGCAAAAGGTATTTCTTGCGCGCCCGCTCGGCTTCCTCCGGCGAAAGCGCGGGACCCGGCTCGGCGGCCTCCGGCGGCGGCGACCCGGCATGGCCGATGGCTTCCGGTGCTGCTTCGGCGGGCGCCTTTTGCCCAGGCGGGTTCTCGTCGGCCTGTGGCTTGCGTTGCCGGACTTCGTCGTCCTTCAGCTGGTCTTCTTGAAGTCTGTCTTGCCGCGCCTTCTGCGCGCGCGGCTTCGGGGCGCCACGCGGTTTCGACTGGCGCGGCTTGTCCTGGCGCAGCGGCGCCGAACGCGGCTTGCTTGCACCGCGCTGCGTGGCGCTGTCGGCCGGTTTCGGTTTGTGCTTGGCCGGGGGCATCGCGCGACAACGGCCCAAAAATCAAAAGGTTTCATGCGGGCCGCCCAGGCCAATCGCCGAGGGCGCTCCCCCTCTCCGTCTCGGCTCCGCCGAGCCACCCCGCCCTTGGCGGGGGCGAGGAACCGCATGCATTGTCTAATGTAGCGCTGGTCGACCCCCACTCCGTCTCGGCTTCGCCGAGCCACCTCTCCCCCGATCGACGGGGTAGAGGAAGGGCGC
>NZ_VFTL01000041.1:0-62019 GCF_006439385.1 Mesorhizobium sp. B3-1-7 | reverse complement strand
CGCAGGCGCGCGTTTCTTGGTTGCGCGAGGAATGGGCTTCGCCCAGGGGAAGAAACTCGCGCCGCGCCATTGCGGCATAGGCGGTCGAGGCTTCAGCCCCCCTTCGGCCAGATCAGCCCGTTCGAGAGGTCGTTGGTGCGCTCTGTGAAAATGGCCGACGGAGGCAATGGCGGCATGCGGGATCAACAATGGTTTGGCGGCCTGTTTCGCCAGCGGATTTCCTGACAGGATTCGGCATGTGCTGCATCGAAGCCTCTTTGCCTCCAGTGCCAAGCGCATGCTCACTTTGAGCGGCTTACTGCTGGGATCGAGATGCCTTCGCCCGCGCTGGCGTCGACGTGTCGTGCTACGGGCGCAAGCCCATTTGGATCGCCCTTCCCGCAGATCTCTCATGACGTTTGCTGGACAATTTGGGAGTCGGCGGCGAAAGAAGCTGGATGCCACCTGTTCGTCGCGCGGCATTGTATGAATGTCTCATTTGGGGCCGACAGGAGAAGGTCGGCTTCTGGCGCCCCAAGAACAATAGCGGACGTACAGCCGGCGAAGCAAAGTCCGGAATGGGGCCCAAGCAGCCCTCAAGGTCCGGGGTCGACGATCGCTTGAACCATGTCCGCGTCACGTCGCGGAGGAGCGCCGAATAAACGTTTGTACTCGCGGCTGAACTGCGATGCACTCTCATAGCCCACTGAAAAACCGACCGTAGCCGCCGCGTCGTGCTCGGACACAAGTCGCCGGCGGGCTTCATTCAGACGAACGTGCTTGTGGTATTGCAACGGGGTCAGGCCGGTCACCGCCTTGAAGTGGCGATGGAACACCGAAACGCTCATGCCCGCGACGGTGGCCATGACTTCGATGCTCAGGTGCTCGGCGAAATGCTCGCGGATCCATCTCATTGCGCGGCGAATGTGGGAGAGCCGGGAGTCGGTCCCCGCAATCTGGCGCAGCAATGCGCCTTGCGGACCCTTGAGCAGGCGGAACATGAGTTCATGTTCGAGATGATGCGCCATAACAGGAATTTCGTGCGGTCTGTCCAGTAACCCGGTCAGGCGCCTCCATACGTCTAGCAGCTCGGGATCTGCTTTGCTGATGCCGAAGCCGGTATCGATTGGCGGCTCCCGCATGTCGGACATTTCGATCAGCAATGCCGAAATGACAGCCGGATCGAGATAGAGGTTCGCCGCCAGATACGGCGCTTCCGGCGACGCCTCCGAGATTTGGCCAATGGCGACCACCTCTGCCGCGACGACCATGCAGCTTCCGGCGCCGTAATCCAGCACCTGGTCTCCGATAACAGTGCGCTTGGCTCCCTGGAGGACCAGGCAGACCATCGGAACGTAGGTCAGCCCGCTGAAGTCTGTCGGCCTGTCGAGGGTGCGGATGCCAAGGCGCGGGAACGCAGTGCTGGCGGAGCCGGCGTGTCGGAGCGCAACGGCTTTGACGGCCTCTAGATTGGTCATGGCGTCATTTGCGCCGATCATTCGAAACGGTCAAGCAGACGGCAGGATCAGGCAATCAATCGGCGCGATCAGGCATCGCTGAAACCGTTCGGAAGGACGACATACGCTTTGCAATCACGAAAGGAGACTTCCAATGATGAAGCGCAGACTCGGCCGGAACGGCCCCGAGGTGTCGGCCATCGGCTACGGTGCCATGGGCTTCCACATGGCCTACGGCTCGGCCGACGAACAGGACGGTCTGAAAACCATCCACTACGCCCACGACCTGGGTCTCACCTTTTTCGATACCGCCGAGTACTATGGCTGGGGCGAGAATGAGAAATTCATCGGGCGCGCCGTCAAGGGCTTCCGGCACGACATCGTCATCGCAACCAAGTTTGGTTTCAGCCGTGAAATGGGTACGGACAGTCGTCCCGGGCACGTTCGCGAAGTGGCCGAGAACAGCCTCCGCAATCTTGGCGTCGACCAGATCGACATCTTCTACCAGCACCGCGTCGACCCCAACGTCCCCATCGAGGATGTCGCCGGCACGGTCAAGGACCTGATCAACGAAGGCAAGGTGAAGTACTTCGGTCTCAGCGAGGCCGGCCCGCAGACAATCCGCAAGGCGCATGCGGTGCAACCGGTGACGGTCTTGCAGACTGAATATTCCATTTTCGAACGAGATGTCGAAGAACTCTTCCCCACCATCCGCGAACTCGGTATAGGCTTCGTGGCTTATTCTCCATTGGGACGGGGCTTCCTCACCGGCTCGGTCAAGCCAGCCTCGGAATACGCCGCGGACGACATGCGCAACCGGCACGATCCCCGCTGGCAACCAGGCAATTACGAGAAGAACGCCGAGGCCGTTCGCCAGCTCGGTGTTCTGGCGGGCAGCAAGGGTGCAACCGTCGCGCAAGTCGCTATTGCCTGGATCCTGGCCCAAGGCGACGACCTCGTTCCGATCCCTGGGACCCGCAACCGCAACCGCCTTGAGGAGAACCTGGGGGGTGCCCAGCTAGTGCTGACGCAGCACGACCTCGCCCGGATCAAGGAAATCCTGCCGAACGGTAGCTTCGGCGACCGCTATATGCGCGGCGCCCCCAAATGGGTCTGAATTCAGTTGTTGCCGCTTCGCGGCAACCATTATCTGCTTCCAAGCGGTATTGGACCTCGTTCTTCGGGGCGAGGCGTCAGGTGAGCTGCGGCGGTAGAGGATGAGGCTGATATAGTTCTTCGAGGCGGTGGATTTCCTCACTTGAAAGCTCGATCGAAAGGGCGGCGACCGCATCGTCAAGATGATTGATTTTGGTCGCCCCGACGATCGGGGAGACAATCGCCGGATTGCGAAGCATCCAGGCCAGTGCGATCTGCGAGGCCGGCAATCCGCGCTCCTGGGCAACCTCGGTCAAACGGTCGACGATGGGCTTGTCGATCGCAGCCGTCCTGTCGAACAAGATTCTCGAGAAGGCGTCAGTCTTCGCACGCTCGGTTATCGGTTCATCGGCCCAGGGGCGCGTCAAGCGCCCACGCGCGAGCGGCGACCAGGGATTGGCTCCCACCCCTTCCGACAGGCACAGCGGCAGCATCTCCCGCTCCTCCTCGCGGTTGAGAAGGTTGTAAAGGTTCTGGATCGATATGAATGTCGGCCACCCGTTGGCGCGTTGCAGGCCGATGGCCTTCATCAACTGCCAGGCATGGAGATTGCAGGCGCCGAGATAGCGAACCTTGCCGGCTCTAACCACGTCGCTCAGCGCGCTGAGCGTCTCCTCGAGCGGCGTTTCATTGTCAAATATATGGATCTGGTAGAGGTCGATGTAGTCGGTGCAGAGCCGCTTCAAGCTCTTGTCGACTTCCGACAGAATCGCCTTTCGCGACAGGCCTCTTCCGTTAGGCCCTGGCTGAACAGGCGCCGCAACCTTCGTGGCGAGGATGACCTCGTCGCGGGGGGCAAAATCGCGGATAGCGCGGCCCAGCACGGCTTCGCTCTCGCCGTCCTGATAGTTATTGGCCGTGTCAAAGAAGTTGATGCCCAGGTCGAGCGCGCGCTTGATGAATGTCCGGCCATCCTGTTCGCCCAAGGCCCACGGATGAGAATATCCAGTGGTGGCCTGTCCGTAGCTCATGCAGCCGAGGCAGAGACGAGAGACTTCCAGGCCCGTCCGCCCGAGTTTCGTGTAATCCATGGCAATTCTCCAGAAACAGCTCGATTTCGTCCTTGACATAGGCGGCCAGGATTGCGCCGATAAGTGTGATAAATCGGCATGTCGTCATGCGGAAACCGCGATAATGCACAAATCGGGTATGGTGGAACTGGACGCGGTGGTCGCTTTGTCGAGGCGAGGAAGTTTCCGTGCTGCCGCCGTGGAGCTCGGAATGTCGCCTACGGCGCTAACCCGTGTGGTGAACAGCTTGGAGGCGCGGTTGGGCGTTCGCTTGTTCAACAGGACCACGCGAAGCGTCTCTCTGTCGGAAGCAGGCGAGCAGTTCGTTGCCCGGGTCGCCCCGGCGCTTTCCGAAATTCGCAGCGCGATGGAGGGTGTCAACAACCTTCGCGACAAACCAGCCGGGACGCTGAGGATCAATTCGAGTGTGGGCGCGGCGCGGCAGTTTCTGGTTTCCGTCGTTCTCGAATATCTGCGCCGCTACCCGGACATGGCGGTCGACCTCGTCACCGAGGGCCGCCTAGTCGATATTACCGCTGAGCGCTTCGACGCCGGCATTCGCACGAGGGATGTGGTGCCGGCCGATATGATCGCGGTTCCATTTGGCACTGACCAGCGATTTGTGGTGGTGGGATCGCCAGCTTATTTTGCAGCGAACCCGCCTCCGCGGACGCCTGGCGATCTTGTGGGACATCGTTGCATCCGGGCACGCTGGCCGAACGGCGGCCTTTATCGTTGGGAGTTTGCGCAGCGCTCGGAAACGCTCAGCGTCGATGTTCCCGGCGTGCTCACGCTCGATGAACCGACGCTGACGCGAGAAGCAGTGCTGGCGGGCGCCGGGCTCGCCTACATGCGAGAAGCGTGGATCGCACAGGATCTCGCGGCTGGTCGCCTGGTCCGGGTGCTGAACGAGTGGATGCCTTCTTCGCCCAGTCTATGCCTCTATTACCAGGGGCGGCGGAATGTTCCGGCCAGTTTGCGGGCCTTCATCGAGGTCATTCGCGAGATCGAACCGCCCGCCCGCGATGGAATAGCCCCTACGGACGAAGGGTAATCACGCCTGGCCCGGATGAACGGTGCGTGACAGGTGACGGCGAGCACCAGATCAGAAATCGCTTCTGGCGCACAGCAACCTCGAATGTGGCGCAAAGCTGCCGTTCGCTACGCTCCAAATCAAAGTCAGCCGCCAGACTGGACATCTGGAAAGCGGCCGAGAGCCGTCGAGCGCGTTTAGCGGACAGCTGCCGTTTGGCCTCTGGCTAGATGAGCTGATCGAAGCCCCAAAAGGCGCAGGAGAGTTTGTTTTGAAGGATCGTCGGTCGAGGAAATTCAGCCTCCAGGTCACTATGCGGCTCCAGGATCGATGTTCTGGTTCATCCGGAAGATGTTCTCGGGATCATAGCGCCGCTTTACCTGTTGAAGACGTCCGTAAGCCTGAGGGCCAAACGCATCGCGGACGAGGTCGGCGCCTTCGCCATGGCCTGGGAAATTGAGATAGAGCCGGCCGGTCGAGTGTCGCTGCATGTGCTGCCAGAAGGTGCGCACCCAGCCGATATTCGCGTCGTCGTCCGAAGCCCTCGACCAGATCGCGTCGAAGCTCAGCATGTAGGGCATGGACCGGTCGCCGAAGGCGGTCGCGTCTTCCGGCACGCGCTGCACGTGGCCGCCGAATTTCCAGATCGAGGCGAAGGTCATCTCGGACGGACGTTTCGCCATCTGCCGCACGATATCCGCAATGACGCCGTCGTCGAGGCGGGAGAGATAGGTTGATTTCCAGTAGCAGCGGTCGCGCCCCTTCGGAAACAGCGCGTCGTACAGTGACTGAATGGTGCGATAGGGCATGCGGCCGCTGAAATCGACCAGCGGTTCGCCAAAACCGCGGAGTGGCGCTACGATCCGTTCGCCTTCATCCGCCGGGCCGTCATACACATGCGCAAGTGACACTACGCGCCGGCCGCGCGCGGGCTCGGGGAGGGAAGGATCGTCAGGCAGCGTCGAGAATTCAGCGAGTCCGCTCAGCCGCTCCGGTGCCGTTTCCATGAAGTCGCGCCAGCGCGCAATGACCTCGTCCGCGCGTTCCTCGGGATAGGCGGGGCCACAGAACATCAGCTCAGATTCGATCGGGTGCAGCTTGAACTCGAAGCTCACCACGACACCGAAATTGCCGCCGCCGCCGCGGAGCGCCCAGAGAAGATCGCGGTTTTCCGTCTCGTCGGCGCGGATCAGGTTGCCCTCGGCGGTGACGACATCGGCCGCGACGAGATTGTCGACGCAGAGGCCATGAGTGCCGCGGAGCCACCCGATGCCGCCGGACAATGTCAGGCCCGCAACGCCGGTCTCGGAGATGAGGCCCCCCGGCGTGGCACGGCCGAAAGGCGTCGTCGCGGCGTCGACATCCGCCCAGGTCGCACCGCCACCGACGATGGCGCGGTCGAGGCCGGGCACGACGCGCACCGCGTTCATCGGCGACATGTCGATCATCAATCCGCCGTCGCAGACCGCATAACCCGCGACATTGTGGCCGCCAGAACAGATGGCGATGGCGAGTCTGTGCTCGCGCGCGAAATTTACCGAGACCATGACATCGGCGGCGTTCCGGCAGCGGGCGATGAGGGCTGGGCTTCGGTTGATCATGCCGTTCCAAACGACCCGGGTGGCATCGTAGGCCTTGCTCGTCGGAACCAGCACCTCGCCGCGCATTCTGGAGCGAAGGTTTTCGATGCTGGCTGGCGAAAGCGAAGGCGTGGTCGTCGCGTTCATCGTCCCATCCTCCGTTTCCAGAATGCTAGCGCGGAACGAATGCGCCGGCTAAAGTCGAAAACGCAACGAAACGGTCATTTCTGCCATGCCTGAACAGGTGGCTCCGTTCAATGTGGCGATCCTCGCCGTGCCCGAGGTCACGGCTTCGGCGCTCTACGGGATGGTCGACCTGTTCTCCTCGCCGGGGCGGGACTTTCGCTTCATCACGCAGGGCGTGGCTGGTGACCAGCGGATGCGGCCCTACGTCGTGGCGCGCGGAGCAGACCGGTTTCGCGCTGCGAACGGCGTCTGGGTACATCCTGATCACACGATTGCCGACTGTCCGCGTCCTGATATCGTCTGCATCCCCGATTTCTTCGTCAATCCGGGCGAAAGCGTCGCCGGGCAGTATGACCCTGAAGCGCGCTGGCTGAAGCGCGTGCATGAGGAAGGCGCGCTGCTGGCGAGCGCCTGTTCAGGCGCGGTGCTGCTGGGCGAAGCCGGGCTTCTCGCGAACCGCGAGGCGACAATCCACTGGGGCTATGTCGACACGCTGACGAACAACTATCCCGGCGTAAAGGTGAAAGTGGAGCAGTCGCTGGTGCTGAGCGGCGAGGCGCAGCGCATCGTCATGGCTGGCGGCGGATCGAGTTGGCAGGATCTGGCTCTGTATCTGATCGCGCGCTTCGTCGGTCTTCGTGAGGCGATCGAGGTGGCGAGGGTCTACATGCTGCAATGGCACGACGTCGGCCAGCAGCCCTTCGCCACGCTGGCGCGCTCGCGGCAGACCAGCGACGCAGTGATCAAGCAAAGTCAGCAATGGGCGGAATCGAATTTCCGCAAGCCGGCACCGGTCGCCGTCATGGCGCGCCTGTCAGGTTTGCCCGAACGCTCCTTCGCGCGTCGCTTCGCCAAGGCAACGGGCATGAAGGCGTTGGACTATGTTCACGCGCTGCGGCTCGAAGAAGCCAAGTGGCTGCTGGAAACGAGCGACGAGGCCATCGAGGCGATCGCCAATGAGGTCGGCTACGAGGACACGAGTTTCTTCGGGCGCCTGTTCCGCCGCAAGGTCGGTATTACACCGATGCAATACCGCTTGCGCTTCGGGTCGTTGCGCCGGGCGGTCCAAAACGGATGACCGCGGATAATCCGGCAAGGAGGACGTTGATTTCATCAAGGGCAAATGTCCGCTTCCGGGTAGTCGGCAAACACCTCTGAACGACCGGCTTGCGGCGCGTTGCCGACCGGCAGCTCGGGGGCCGGAACCAGACGGCCCGCTATCGGGGCGAGGTCGGCGGATAGCCGCCATTCGGCAGACGACCGCTGAGCGGACGTTGAGACGGGTCTGCATGCATACGGATGCGCCCGGGGCCCTGAGGAGGTGTTCTCAGTGAAGGAGTGGCGGCGAGGCAGAGCTTTACCAGCATGGAGGCACTGGAGCAGGATGCTTGCCACCTATTGCGGTGCGCTCCGGCATGCACATGATGCCATGATCGGCACCTCTGCATGCGCCTGCGCCTGATCCAACTGCTGTCGCACCTGGCCGACTTCTACCGCGTTACCACGTCGGCTAAGGCATTCAAGCAGCCCGTGCAGGCTCCAGACGTTGCGTGGGTGTTGGCAAGGCCGCGGCAACGTCGCATCAAGCCCAAGGTCGGCGCGATAAACAGCCTCAGCTTCGGCATATCGTCCGGCATCCATCAGCAATGCGCCAAGCGCGTGTCGCGTCGGCTGCATCCAACCCCATGGCTCATCATAGAGCAAATTGTCGTCGAGATCGACCGCACGCCGCAGGAAGTCCAGACCTTTATGGACGCGGCCGGACTTGTAGTGCAACTCCCCCATCATCATCGCTTCGGCAACCTTCAGGATATCGGCACAGGGGTTGTTGAACAGCATGCGCTCGGGTTGCACTGCATCGCGCGCCACCGCGAAAAGTCTAGCGCTTTCCTCTGCCTGGGGAATTGTACCGAGATTGGACAGAGCCACGGTCCGGGCATAATGCAATAGGACGGTGCTGAAGGAGTAAAGCTCGGCATCTTCGGGGAAGGCCTCCTTCAGGATGCAGGACCAGCGGCCAAAGCGGATAAGTACGTGCAACTTCATCGGCGCGAAGGCTTCAAACATCTCTGGCATGTAACGCACCACCGGCTCTGGCAGGTTTTCCGCCAATGCCCTCGCGGCCTCGAAGGCATCCGAAGGACGACCGAGGAACATGGCCCCGTAGATTTGAAAGTGGAGGTTGTGGATCCGGTAGACCGTGTAAAAGTTCTCACCGCCTGCATGAGCGAAATATGAACGATCTACCTGAGCCGCCTGCCGGTTGCGCGCCACGACATTGTGGTAGTCGCCGCAAAGCACGTCGATATGCGTCGCCATATGCACCAGATGCCCAGAGTCTGGCACGAGGCGCACCAGCCGATCTCCGTGCGGCAAGGCTTTCTCTGGCGTCGACGACATCTCCATCAGATGAATGTAAAAATGCAACAATCCCGGATGCCTCCAAGCTGCTGGCTGGGTCATGAAGGCGCCGTCCAATGCCGCGCGCGCTTCCTCCGTCGAGGTGCCTGCGGCAGGCTGCCCGGTCCGAGTATCCCACAGCGCCCAAGGCGTGCGGTTGATCAGTGCCTCGACGAAGATCGCGGTCACATCCAGATCGTCAGGGAAACTCTCATATACAGGGCGCATCGCTGCGGCGAAATCGTCATGCCAGGGGCCGTAATCCGTAATCTCAGGATCAGTAGGGAACCGCGATGTCAGCGCTTCAAGCAGTGCGCGCTCGACTTGGATTGCGGGCAGATCGCGCGCCTCCGCCAGCAACACATGCGCCCGCGTCAAAGCGGCAATACGCTCTTCTGGCCCGAAGAAGTCCCATAGCTTGTTGTAGTTTGGGCCTAGACAGTGGGCGATCCCCCATCGCGCCATGACGTTTGAAGGTGCCACTTCGAGCACGCGCTCGTAACAGGCAATGGCCTCTTCGTGGTTAAATCCGTATTGCCAGATCAGCCCCCGGTCGAACCACTTCTGTGCCTCGGAAGGCGTGTTGTCCAGTCGGCGGGAGAAGGTGCCTAGATCGAAATACGTCATCGTATCCAGCTCCATGGCTGTCGGCGACTACCCGCCCAGACTACATCAAACCCCCGAAGGAAGGGAGTTCGACTTCAGGATACCGCCCGATCTCACCGTGCGATCTTCATCAGGAGCAGCGATATCGTGCGCTTCCCAGCCCCGACGCCGAACGCCGAGACGCGTCCATACACGGTGAACCTCTGAGCAACGCCGCTACAGGTAGCCGAAACCGTGTTGGTGCCGATAGTAGGCCCCGAGACGGTCGTTCTGCCGCTGTCGCTATAAAGCGAATAGGTGATCGTGGCGGCGCGTAAACCTGAGGTGACACCGTCGAAACGACGACTGCTTGTGGCGCAACCGCAACCTCCAATCGGGGTCGCAGGAAATGTCCCTTTTCGGGCGGCCTCATATTGAACTCTACGACAAGAATTGAGGCGCAAAAACGCCGTTCATTTCAGGATCGTAAGCCTGGGCCTGTAGACAGCGCAATAAAGTGGACCAGGCGGCGGATGCCTTCAGGAATGACGCCGTCGCGCGCGCAGCAATTGGCGATAGCCGCGCTCGACCATCTTCAAGCCGTCGCGCACTAAGCGATGCGTCTGATATCGAAAAGCCGAGTCATGCCAGTCGGCGGCGCTGACCAGCCGACGGCCGAACAATGCGGTCGCGACTTCAAAATGGGATGCCTGCTCCTCCCGGCCATCGAGGCACCGCAGCATGTGACCTAGGCGCCGGCGCTGGGCTGCGGTCAATCGAGCGTCGGGAAGGTGCTGCCTGTGGATCGAGCGGATGAACCGCTCAATGGCTTGCAGCCGGTCGTGCCCGTCCAGCGGTATGATGGCGGCAAGCGGTTCGCCTGGCTTCGTGTCGCCAAGAAGCGCCAGTTGCATGCCGCCAAGCGACGAACGCATGTGAAGGCCGACCTCATCATGCGGGCCCACGGCCAACGGTACGTCGAAGGCGCTGCCCTCCCGCGCTTGCAGATCCGGCGGAACCTCGACAAGGTTCACGACCCCAGGGTCGATCTGAGGCGCCCAATAGACGGGCTGCTCGACCGCGGACTGGTCAGGCCTGGCGGCGAAACTGCAAACCCCAGCGCTTGCGCAATGCGCGAATCGCCTTGGCCGAGCGGGAGGCCGCGAAGTCCCGCTGATACTGGGGATTGCGCCGCAGGAACTCCCAGGCAATCTCATCGGCGGCGGCGCCTTTGATAAACGCATATGCCTGTGGGTCACGCCACTGCGATGTATCCGGCTTCATGCACATCCTTCCCTCCTCAGGGATTTGATAGGAGGACGCGGCTTTGAGCGAAATCCTTGGATTCCGTCATTGACGAATGGATGAGGAGAGATCCAGGCGCCGAGCAGTCAGGCCGAGATTTTGCGATGCCTACTGGCTTGCGCCTTGCAGTGTCTTGAATGTGTTCGTCCAGGCGCGATAGGCGTCATCATCACCCTGGCTCCAGGCACTGAAGGCGCGCCAGGCGGCGAAAGATGATGCAGGCTGCTCGAATATCGAGCCGATCGACTGATCGCCTGCGGGCCAGCCGGCAGGCTGGTCGATTATCGCTTCATGAATGAGACGCCGCAGATTGGCCAAGGCCGAGCGGATTTGCGGCAGCGGAAGTTCACACAGGTCGGTGTTGTCATTCGCCTCCCGAACGACGATCGCGAGCTTGGCGATCACGCCCGCAAACGATTGGGCAGGCGTCGCCGCAATCTCAGCCAACAAGGCGTCAGCCTTTTCAGCGTCGTTCTGCTCTTCCTTGCAGAAATCAAGATAATCTCGGTCGGCGTCAGCCCCCTCCCCGCGCCCGATGACTTCGCCAATAGACAAAAGCGCGCCGCGCTCTAAGAGCCCGTACTCAGCCTGCTGCTGCCGGATGCAAGAGGCCAGCCTCGCAACGTGCGCCTCGATCCAGGCGAGGGACAGGGCAAGCGCTGGATCGGCCGGCGGCTGATCTTCAGCTGCATGGTCGGCAGAAGGCTCAGGACGCTCAGCGGTCAACGGAGATCGGGCTCCCGTCCAAGCGTGACGGAAGGCAAAGTCGTGGTATTGTCGGAATCGGCCATGATCCGAGCTCCACACAGCTTGGCTTTGGTCAGGTCGAAAAGGGTGTTCGCGCACCCTCTTCGACCGCAAGTTCGAGGCAGGGGTAATATACAAATTGATTGAGGTCAATCATAATATTGGGGACCAGGCAGCGAATTTCAGCGCCGAGCAGTGCCGCGGCGCACGTGCAATGTTGGGATGGAGCCAAGATGATCTGGCCCGCGCGGCCACCGTCGCACGGCAGACAATCGCTGATTTCGAACGCGGTGCGCGGACTCCGATTGCAAACAATATATTAGCGATCGTGAATGCGCTTGAAAGAGCTGGCATTGAAGTACTTCCTAACAATGGGATTCTGTTGCGAAAGAGCAGCTGATCGCGGTTCCATTACCGTCGAACGCCAAAGCCCGTCCGACCGGGGTCGAACGGGCTCGCTTGACAGTTACTCGCCGTTGCGGCGATTGGGGCGGGACCAGATGAGGCTGTGGCCCTCGCCTTCCTCGTCGGCGAAGAGGTTGGCGTAGATCGGGGCGGTGAAGCTCGGATCGTCCAGCTTGAGTCCGAGATAATCGCGGCCCTCGTTGGAGCGCTTGGACCAGGCGGCGCCGATCTCGGCCTTGCCGACCACGACGCGGTGGCTTGGTGCGTTCTCGCCGCTGGCCCGGGTGTCGGGGACGATGCGCACGCCTTTGGCCTGGACGCTGAGGGTGACGATCTCGCCGGTGAACTCGTTCGCATTGGTCTTCTTGAAGGTCCCGATGGTAGCCATGTTCAGTCTCCGTTTTTTCGTTTCCGAGCCCGCACCATGCGGCCTCGATGGCGATCGTGAGGCCGAAGGCGACCGCCGCCGCATCGCTTGCGACCGCAGCAAAGCGCAGGATGGCGCAGGCGCGCGTTTCTTGGTTGCGCGAGGAATGGGCTTCGCCCAGGGGAAGAAACTCGCGCCGCGCCATTGCGGCAAAGGCGGTCGAGGCTTCAGCCCCCCTTCGGCCAGATCAGCCCGTTCGAGAGGTCGTTGGTGCGCTCTGTGAAAATGGCCGACGGAGGCAATGGCGGCACTGGCCATCAAGAGAGCTGGAGCGAAGTGATGGCCGAGATGTCCGCCGACAACGGGTTGGCGTGATCTAAAATGAAAGCTTGCGCCCCATCCGGTGCCAGCCGAACACGGTGGCGTACAGCGAATGTCTCATTTGGGTCACGCAAGCGGATCGGCAGCTTGCGGCGTCCAGACGGCTATAGCAGACATTTCAGCGAGGGGTTGACGTCTGACCCAACTCTATTGCTTAGAGAAAGTGCCAAACCTTCATGCCGTTGCCGCCTACAGGCAATGCATGTATTCTGTCGCGTAGATTCGCGAACCGGTTGTGCGATGCTTATTACGAATACAGGTGTCAGAGCGCAGGGTAAGTACACGGAACTAAACATCGGTGAAATTTTTTGACGGACTTTCTAACATCTATTCACCTGTTTTGCTCTCGCTACGAGGAACGACATGCCAGGAAATGGTAACGGAAAGCCGATTGGACTTACGGCTCGCGCCTGGCGGACATTTTGTGCTGCCGCAAGTGGATTCAACCATGCACGGGTTTGGCTTGGACATTCGCCTTGGGCGACCCGGCATTTTGTCCTGCTCGTCGTCGTCATTTCACTTTCGATGGTTGCCCTCGGCTGGTGGATCGATCAATGCATCGCCGTGGCAGCTGGTGCGACGACCGGTCTGGCTGCAGTCCCCGGCAGAACACAGGCAGTCGCAGCAGTCGCTCTCGCCTGGGCAGTCATGCTTGGCGCAATCGTTCTCGTCTTCCGGCGAGATGACTTTGCTGACGGTGATAGGAGCGCTCTCGCCCATATCCTGCACTACGAACGGATCGGCCAGCGCATTCATGATGGTCCCGCACAAATGCTTACCTATGTGATACTGCGTCTCGACGAACTCGAAGACATGTTGCGAGACGCCGAAGGCAGCACGCAACATGTGTCTAGACAGATAATTCAGGATGTGAAGTCGGCGAGCGTCGACGCGCTGAATGACCTCAGGCAGATTTCGCGGCAGCTGGCATGACAGGCCAGAGTCCGGGAAGGTACTGACGGTAGGGCCTAGCTTTGCATGCCCCCGACGCTTGGCGCAGCGCTACGAAATCAGCAGCGTTATTCCGCGACGGGTGCCAAAACTGCAGTGGTCTTGGGCGTTGCCTCCGGGGCAATCCCCAAGACGAGAAAGAGGTCGTCCCGTTTGAAAGGCTTGCTGAGAAAGTCGTCCATTCCTGCCTGCAGGCATGCTTCGCGGTCGCTGGCATAGGCGCTGGCCGTTAAGGCAACGATACGGGCCCGACGGCGTTCGGCAATCGACGTGGCCTCAATCTCCCGGATCCTGGAAGCGGCACGAATTCCGTCGAGCTTCGGCATCGAGCAGTCCATCAGAATTGCGTCAAAACTGGTATGGCGAGCTGCGGCGACCGCCTCGTCTCCGTTGCTGGCCACTTGTACAAGACAGCCAAACTGCCGAAGGGTTTCCTCGATAAGTCCGCGGACACGCTCATTGTCTTCCGCTAACAGGATCCGTATCCCCGCGCTTGCCGCAGTTGAGGGGCTCGGCTTCGTTTCCAGCAGGTTCGACTCCTTGCGTGCCGCGCAGGCTGCGACCCCCGGTTCGGCGGCGACGGTAAACCGGAAGTGAGCGCCATGTGGGGGGGCCTCGCTGACCTGGATGGTCCCACCGAGCCGCTCGACAAGCTGACGGCTGATTGCTAACCCGAGTCCTGCCCCATCCGAATTGGCACCGCGATAGAATTCCTGGAAGATATGCTCACGATCATCCTCCTCGATGCCCGAACCCGTGTCCACGACGTCAAAGGCGAGAATGCCGGATACTTCTCTACTGACCCGGACTGTCACTCCGCCAGCCAGGGTATGCTTCAAGGCATTCCCGATCAGGTTCACCAGGACTTGGCGAATGCGCGCCGGATCTGATCGGTAGCTGGCCGGCGTGTTCGGAGCGCATTCGACGGTCATGCTCAATCCCCTGCGGTCGGCAACGGCCCGCATCATGTCACAGGTTTCCAATACGAGCGCCGAAGGCCCAAATTCGACTGAATTTATACTCAGCCTGCCGTGCTCGATAGCAGAAAGATCAAGCACCTGGTTGACGATGTCGAGCAATGTCTGGCTGGCGTGGTCGATAATCTCAAGTTTAGCCTGCGCGTGCAGGTCGGGCTGGCTAGATCGCAGCAACTCCGCCGCACTGATGATCGCATGCATAGGGGTCCTGATCTCGTGACTTACGCGGGCAAGAAACTGGGTTTTCGCGGAATTGGCCTCCTCTGCAATCTTTTTGGCACTGGCCAGCTCGGACGTCCGCTCTTCGATGCGTAATGCCAAATCTCGATTGTGTCTTTCCACCGTTGAGCCCCTATGAGCGAGCCAACGGAGCGCGGCAGCCAGGGCTACGCTCCCCAAAATCAGGATGATGACCTCGGTGCGGAAACGCTCATTGATCGACTGAACGGCGGGTGATTTCAGAAACACTGCCGTCGGCACTGCAGACCAAAGGCTCCATCCTCCTGCTACATCTGGAAAATCAAGCGGCATCGAACTGGCATAGGCGACATTGTCGAGACTGGCTTCGGCTCGCGGCGAGACCTCCTTCCAAAGTTGGCCGTCACGGGACCCCCTGTAGAAACCGAGTCTGTCATTGCCTAGCGCATAGCCTTCATTCGGCAGGATCTCTGTAAGGACGTTGGACAGCACAACTGCCGTAACGATGCCTCGCAGTTCCCCGTCAAACCCGAAGAATGGAACCGAATAAACAAGACCCTTGCGGTCGTTGTCGTCGGGCGCCGCCGGCGAGTAGTGTGTGTTGTCGCAGGTAATGACTTCTTCGCTCACAACCGCCGGATAGTTTAGATTTGATATTATATCTTCGTTTCCATACCTGTTCTTCAAGTACTCAATCTGGAGTTTCATAGCCCTGTATTCGAATATCTCAACCTCTTCTACCTTGCTTTTCTCCGCGAAGGCTATGCGCGCTGAGCTTTGATCGGCGTTTTTGCCGACTATAAATTCATCGAACGTCATGAGCGGCGCTTCTGGCGTAGCCGTGTCGCTATCGATGCGGTCCGGATCGAAATTAGCCGGCACTATGTAGAGTTCCGAGACGGATAGGTTTTCCGCAAGATTGTTGTAAATCTCCTGGGCGCTGACCCTCGCGTCCTCTTGCAAGGAATGAGATTCCGAACTCAACGCCCGCACAGTCGGCAAGCGGGCGATAGTTCGAATACCCTGATACATCTGGCGAAAGCTGGCCTCGATATTGACTGCAACCGCTCGACTCTTGGCCTGGTTTTCCGCCTGGAACGCCCGCGTCGCAGCCTTGAGATCCATTTCCCTCGCGGAGCTGAACTGAAGCCAAAGCAGACACCCTAGCGCGACCAGCAACAGGTAGCCGCCCAACTCGATCCAGGAGAGACGCGCGTAGCGCATTGATCTCGGGCTCCCTACCGTGGCCCTCACTCGCTTGGTAACTCGCCCCAAGGCCTGGACGACGCCTCATTGATGAGGCACTCGGCGTTGTGGTGGTATCTAGATGCAGCCCCGAGTCGAACGCTAACTTCCCAAGGGCAGAGTTATTGTGCGCAGTTTTTGCGCTGCAATTACCGCCGAAACACGGTTGGTGACCCCATATTTCTGCAGAATGCCAGACATGTAATACTTGACCGTCTTTTCACTGATATCCAGCTTCTCGCCAATCTCTCTGTTGGTAAGACCCTCCTCAACACCTTTCATGATTTGAGCCTCTCGGTGGGTAAGCTGGTCGACAGAGGACGTCTGCCGGACGGTTAGTTGCGCAGCCTGCAGCAACTTTGTCGCAAATTCAGGCGAAACGAATGACTCATCGTTGATCACCGTCCACATCGCCTTCTTAAGATCGCCGGGGCTAACGCCCTTGAGCACATAGCCTTTGGCGCCGGCGTTCAAAGCGGATATCGCGGTGTTGGCCAAGTCGCAAACTGTCAGGATCATGCAACGGACAGAAGGCGTACGGGCGACAATATGCTTTAGTGCTTCCAGGCCGCCTCCCGGGATCCCCAGATCGAGGAGCATGATCTGCGGTCGCAACCGCTCGGCGATTTCCAACGCTTCGCGGGCCGTACTTCCTTCGGCAATGAGATTGAAACCTGCTTCGCCTGAAATGACGGCGCTTAGACCCTGTCGAACGATTGGATGGTCGTCGACAATAGCAATTGAAATCTTATCAAGCTCGCCCACACGCGTACCCCAACGCACAGCCCCAAGCGTATGTGACGCCCGTGAGCCTCCACCCCAACACTCAACACCCAACTAAATATTAAGCCGGGCTTAAGTAGGTGTCAACGTATGTCAAATTTAACAAAGTGAGGTAAGCCGACCAAGAACTTTAACTCTGTAAATGAAGCCAACTACAAAAACAATCAGGGCGCTAGATCGATTTTCAAGTATTTCCAAAAGTAATTTTGGCGTGTTTACCCACGCATCGCGCCTAGCCGTCCGAAATTCGGCATACTATAAAGTGCTGTCATGGTTAAGCTAGAGGTTGCTTGTCTGTCTTTCCAATTGAGGTCGAGATCGAGCCTTAGGCCCTTGTCCTTGACGCGGCACTGCAACCTTCGGCCGTCCGAGGCCAAAGCTGCCCGCGTACTGGTTTTGCGCATTCGCCCGCGCATCATCCGTCGTGGCGACGCGTTCGAGACGATATCGCTCCGATTGATCTGGCTCGATCGTGCTCTCCCATGGATCGGGAAGACAACTGCAACAACTTCGACGTGAGACATTGTCGGCGACTCGGCTAACGTTTCAGGACCGGGACGGTCGTCTTCGCTGTACTTCTCCAGGGCGACATTTGGCGAAACGCTGAAAGCGGGGGCGTCGAGACAGGTCTAAGAATTGTTCAGAGGCTGTTTCTGGACCTTGGTCGAGGAAGGTGCCTGACCTTGGTCCTAGATGGACTCGACCATCCGCCAAAAAGCCCTAGCCCTTGCGCCGAGAACTTCACCCGACGTCTGACAATACCCAAGCCGGGCCGACCTGCCATGCTTAGAGGGTTAACGTGGGCAATATGCAAGTCGGGCGCATGCCGTTCAAAATCTGCATCAACCGGTCGCTGAAAATCCGGCCCTTCTCGGACTCTCCGTCGGGAGAGCCCACTGCTCTCCTGACCAATGTGAAAAGGGCGTACAAAGTGGAGGCACCGAAATGTCCGTAAGCGCAAACAAGTCAGTTCGGTGCTGGAGCAGGTTCGTGGCCCTGAGACCGGTTCAACAAGGGCGGCCGAAGGAGCATCAGCATAGCGCCGCCGTAAGGCGGGATGCGGCAGCCCCCGGCGAAGGGCGCCATATGATGACGACCAGTCCGGTTCCAGCGATACTGGTTTCGATGTGATCGATACCAAATGAAATCGGGTGAGAAATGCTGCGGAATCGTGTGTCGCGAAGCCAATTTCTGGATGCTGATGGCATCTAAAAGCCAAATACGATAGCCTCAACTCACCCATTGCAGCGAAGCCGGAACTGGCAGCTGGATGAGTGGGGGGAAAGGCGGCAGCGCTCTCCCGCTACCAACCTACTTATAAGCTATTGAAATCACAATAAAAACATTAGCCTTTGGTAGCGCCCTGTCCGAAAAATCTTCAATGATTTCAGGGCCGAGCCTGCTACCTTGTGGTCCAACGTACGTCGCAAATGCGCCGGAAGCGGTCTTTGCTGAGCAGATGTTCTAATGTCGCCTTTGGGCGGGAACGGCCAGTCTGCTTTTAGGCCGGCCACCAACAAGCTGCCGCTCCCAACCAGACAGGGTCGCCGGCGGAAGCGCCAGACGGCGTTTCGATCATCCTGTCTCATCCGCCGATGTAGGCCGCCAATTCATCAGGTGTCCCCTTGGGAAAGGCTTCCTTCAAATGGCCGAGGAACGCAGACACGCGGGCGCTCAGCAAGCGCCGGGACGGATAGAGCGTCCATAATGCGATGTCTGGGCTGTCGACATCGCCCCAATGCATCAACGTTCCGGCTGCCAGATCGTGACTTACAAGCGAGATCGGGAGACGTCCTGCGCCGACTCCCGTCCGCACGGCATCGCGGATCATGAGGAGCGACGAAAGGCGAAGGACGGGCTCGATCGCGATGCGTGACCGTCCGGCTGGCGCCACGATGTCCCAGGCTGCAATACGGTCGCCGGCCCCCCGCACGATGGCCGGAACGGCGAGATCGTCGGGCGGTCTGGCGAGGCCCGGGCTCGCGACCACGACCAGCCGATCGCGCAGGAAAATCCGTCCGACAAGGCTTTCATCGGGCTCGGGATTTACCCGGATCACCAGGTCATATCCCTCCTCGATCATATCGACGGCGCGGTCCTCCGTCGTGACCTCGAGCCGGACTTCAGGATATTTCACCGCGAACCCGGCGGCCAGCCTCCCCATTGCGGTTTGGGAGAAGAGCAGCGGCGCGCTGATCCGCAGCCTGCCGCGTGGCGTGTGTCCGCCCGAAGCTATCGCCGTCGCGGTTTCGTCGAGTTCGGTCAGCAGCGCTCCCGTCCGCTCGAAGAGCGCGCGTCCTTCCTCGGTGAGCTTCAGCGCGCGCGCCCCGCGCTCGAACAGACGCAGGTCGAGGGCGGCCTCCAGTTCCGCGACCCGGCGGGACAGGGTCGCTTTCGGGCGCCCCGCGGCGCGCGCCGCCTTGCCGAACCCTCCGTGCCGGGCAACCAGATTGAAATCAGCGAGGGCGAGAAGATCCATCTGTTCCACCATTGAGACGCCATGTCCAGATATAGCGTCTATCGGTTCGAATGTGGATCCCTCATTTACAGGGTGTCTTTTGACCCAAACCCGGAGTGAACCCCATGACCATTCTCGTTACCGGCGCGACCGGCAATGTCGGCAGCCAGGTCGTCGACCAACTCGTCAAGCGCGGCGCCGACGTCCGTGCTCTTGTCCGCGATCCCTCGAAGGCGAACTTCCCTGCGGGCGTCGCCGTCGTGCAGGGCGACCTGCTCGACGTCGATTCCCTGCGCAGCGCCTTCTCGGGCGTTTCCACCCTGTTCCTGCTCAATGCGGTGGTGGCGGATGAATTCACCCAGGCGCTGGTTGCGCTCAACCTGGCCCGCGAGGCACGCATCGAACGGATCGTCTACCTGTCGGTGATGCACGGCGAGCTTTACGTGAACGTGCCGCATTTCGCCGGCAAGCTCGCGGTCGAGCGCATGATCGAGCAGATGGGCCTCAACGCCACCATCTTTCGCCCGGCCTACTTCATGAACAACGAGTTCATGATCAAGGACGTGATCCTCGGCCACGGCGTCTATCCGATGCCGATCGGCAGCAAGGGGCTGGCAATGGTCGACGCGCGCGACATCGCCGAGGTCGCAGCGATCGAGCTGCTTCGCCGCGAGCAGGCGGAAATTGCTCTCCCGCTCGACCGGATCAACCTCGTCGGTCCCGACACGCTGACCGGCGCGGACGTCGCCGCCATCTGGTCGGATGTGCTGGGTCGCCAGATCGACTATCCCGGCGAGGATCTTGCCGGCTTCGAAGAGAACCTGCGGCGGTTCATGCCGAACTGGATGGCGCTCGACATGCGCTTGATGGGCGAGCGCTTCATCAGCGAGGGCATGATCCCCGATGCTGGCGACGTCGACCGCCTGACCAAGCTGCTGGGCCGCCCGCTGCGCACCTATCGCGACTTCGCCGCGGAAATCGCTGCCTCAGCCTGACGCCAGCGGCAGCCTGCCACCCGACATCAATCTCACGGATATGATTATGATCTACTCAACCGCCACCGTCCCGGTGAACCCGGAAGGCGCGACCAGGCTGACCCGTGCACAAGCATGGGCCGGCCTAGAACTCAAGGCTCGTGACGCCCGCGAATTCCTGCCGCCCGGCCTCTGCACGCGCTGCGACGTCGTGGAAGAAAGCGCGACGCATTTCGTGCGCGAGGCGACCATCGCGGGTGCGGATCTGCGCGAGATCATCACGCTGGAACCGGAGAGCAAAGTCACATTCCTCCAGGCCACCGGGCCGCGCGAGGGCGCGATCATTAACGAACTGTTCGAGGGACGACGGCACGCTCCATCTGCGCTTCTACTGCTATCTCGGCCTGCGCGGCAAAGAGCCTGATGGCCCCGAGGAGCGAGCCGAACGGCGCAGTTCGACGGCGATCAGGGCTACAAGGCTGCCCTTCTGTGGACGCTGAAGCGCACCCGCGAGCTCGCGGAGGGCCGGCTCTGACCATCAGCCACGAACATCAACAAGGGACTGCCTCTTAGGAGGCGTCCCGTCTTGGCTCGACTGGCAACGGCGTGCGCGGGTCTTTCTTGAGGCTTTGACTTTCTTCGACAGGCGAGGCCAAACGGTGTGAGGATCTGTGATGGAGCCAGCGTCTATGAACAGCTAAACGACTATCACGGCCTTGATTAGCCCCGACTTTTGGTGGACCCAATGCGGGATATCGCGGCGGCTGTTCGGCAGGGTCGTGCGGTGCGTTATCAGCTTGGCCATAGGAATGGCGCCATCGTGCATTGCCGCCATGATGTGGTCAAAGTCGACACGAAGCGCGTTGCGGCTGCCGATCAACATCATCTCGCGTTTGTGGAACTCGGGGTCGGAAAAGCTAATATGGTCATTGATGACGCTGACCATAATCAAGGCACCGCCATGCGCCACATAAGCGAAAGCGGCCTCTATCGACGCCTTGTTACCGGTCGCATCAAAAACGAGGTCAAAACACTCGCCATCGGTTCGCTCCCGTACCAGGTCAACGGGTGACAACGAAAGTCCATCGATAACGGGAAAACCGAGTTGACCTTCGGCGAAGTCGAGCCTCTCTCGGCGCACGTCCGTGATCGTCACCACTTGGCCGGCAATACGTGCAAACAAAGCCGTGCCGAGTCCAATGGGGCCGGCACCGATGACCAGAGCACGTGTACCGGCAGCAAGCTTGGAGCGCCTCACCGCGTGGGCACCGATGGCCAGGAATTCGATCGCTGCCGCATGGTCGAGCGACAATCCTCCGATCGGATAGAGATTGGCCGCAGGCACGAGCAATTCTTCACACATACCGCCGTCGCGATGAACGCCCAACACCTCAATCGCTACGCAGCAATTCGGCTTGTTATGACGGCAGGCTAGGCATCTGCCACAAGCAAAATAAGGATTCACGACGACTCGTTCGCCGATGCGGATAGGGGCGCCTTCCCCGATCGCAGTCACCGTGCCTGCGAGTTCATGCCCCATGACACGTGGATAGGCCAGGTAGGGATGCTTGCCTTCGAAGATGTGATAATCGGTGCCACATATACCGACATGGCTGATGCTGACCAGCGCCCATCCGGCCCCCGGCCGGCCGGGTGCGGAGCGATCTTCCAAGATCAGTTCACCAGGTTTTCGGCAAACGAGCGCCTTCATGCGGATCACCTTCCTGGATGTTCCAAAAAGAACCCGGCGGTTGAGAAGACCGCCGGGCCAGTTGTGGGAGCCTATTCGAAGTCCTTGACGTTCTGCAGCGTCACAAGGCCAGCGCCGGTATCGACATTGGCCTCCACGGTTTCCCCGCGGATCGCCTTGACGACAGTGTCGATGCCCAGCTCGCCCATCTTCGCCGGAAACTGTGCAACGCTGGCGTCTTCCGCACCCGACTTGATCGCTTCGATCTCGCCGCAGCAGGCGTCGAAGCCGACCAGTATGATCTTTTGATTGACCATGCCCGCATTGCTGATCGATTTGACGGCGCCTGGGATTGGCGGGCCACAGGCCGAGTAGATCGCCTTGAGATCGGGATTGGCGGTGAGGATGTCTTCGGTCACCGACGTGCCAAGTTCGAGCGTGCAGTTGGTTGCGCCCTTGCCGACAACGTCGACTTTGACGTCGCCCAACCCCTGCATCATGCCGGTGACGCGGTCGTCCAGTGCCGGCACCCCGGGAACGCCCTGCAGGATACCGATCTTGTCGCCACTCTTCAGCACGGTCTTGAGGTACTCCCCGGCGATCTTGCCGCCGTTGAGGTTGTTGGTCGAGACCAGTGCTGTTTGACCTTTCCAGTTGGGAATGCTGTTGTCGACGAGAACCACCTTGATGCCGGCGGCGACCGCCTTGTCGAGCGCCGGCGCAACCGTCGGATCGACCGGAGTGACAGCCAGGCCCTTGACGCCTTGCGTGATCATGGACTCGATCAGCGCAATCTGGCCCTCGATGTCGGTCGCGGCCTGACCCTGGCCGGTAACCAGTTCGATCTCCGGATGAGCGGCCGCGTATTTCTTGGCGGCCTGTTCCATGGTCGAATAGAACGGCACTGGGAATTTGGTGATCAGGCCGATCTTGATCTTGTCTGCTGCCGAAGCCGGCAGCGCAAACACGACCGCGATAGCGATCCCTGCAAACAGTTTTCGGTTGATTGGCATTCCATTCCTCCCTTGAATTGAGACGCCTCCCGGTGGGGAAGGCCTCCGGCATTTGAGGGCCGCAACGGTCCCCAAAATCTCGAACGGATCAGGCTCCAACGATCATGGAAACCAGCTCTTGTTTGTTGTGCCTTGTCGGCACCAGCTCGCCGACCTTGCGGCCCTGGCGAAGCACCACGGCGCGATCGGCGAGTTCGACGACATGCTCCATATTGTGAGTTATCAGGATCACGGCATTGCCCTGGTCGCGGAGCGCTGCAACCAGATTGAGCACTTGGCGTGATTCACGCAGACCCAGTGCAGCGGTCGGCTCATCCAGGATGACCACCTTGCGGGCAAATACGGTGGAACGGGCCACGGCGATGGCCTGCCTTTGTCCACCCGACATCATGGCGACGACGGCATCCAATCGAGGTAGCGTAACCTTGAGGTTTGCCAGCAGAACACGGGTCTCGGCGTCCATCCTGCGCTGCTGCAGAAATCGCAGGCCGCGCGGAAGCCATTGCGGGCCTGCCAGTTCGCGGCCGGCGAAGAAGTTCTGTCCGGGTGTCAGATTGTCGAAGAGAGCCAGATCCTGGTAAACGGTCTCGATGCCGGCGAAGCGTGCATCCGCAGGGGAGCGTACCTGCGTCGGCGCACCGTCCAGGAGAATCGCGCCGGCATCGAGTTGGTGTACGCCGCTGATGCATTTGGTCAGCGTCGATTTGCCCGCGCCATTGTCGCCGAGCAGGCCAACGATCTCGCCGCGCCGCACCTCGATGCTGACATCGTCCAGCGCCAGAACTGATCCGAAACGTTTGGTGGCCCCGCGAACCGCCAGCACGGGATGGTCGGCGGTGACAACGCGATCTGCGTTGGCTGCAACGGCGCTCACGACTGCCTCCCGGCCTGCATGACACGCACACGCCCTTCGAGATAGTTGCGCAGCACGTCGGACTCGACCGCGATGACGATGACCACGCCGATGACAATGAGCTGGAAGAAGACGTTCACGTTGAGCAGGTTGAGTGCGTTGCGGATAACGCCGATCATGATGGCGCCGATTAGGGCATGGCCGAGATGGCCACGGCCGCCAAGAAAACTGGCGCCGCCGATAATCACCGCCGCGATCGTATCCAGTTCAAGCAGATTGCCGAACAAAGGGGAACCGGCGTCGGTGCGACCGGCGAGTAGGACCGCGCCGATGCCGGCGCACAGCCCTGAGATTACATAGACCGAAACCAGGACCCAGGACACAGGAATGCCCATGCGCAAGGCGGCGTCGGGTCGACCGCCGACGGCGTAAATCCAGCGCCCCCAGACCATCGTCTTGGCTATGACGAAAAGGACCGCAGCAACGCCTGCAACGACAAAAACCGATCCGGGCAGACCCCAGACCGCATCGCGCCCAAGCGCATCTATCGAATCCGGCATTCCAGGAATGGCGCGCCCATCCGCCAATTGGAGTGCCAAGCCCTTGGCGATGCTCAATGTCGCCAGCGTAATGATGAAAGGATGCGGCAGCCGCCCGAAGACGTAGAAGAGCCCGTTGATGGCGCCCACCGCCGCACCGCAGCCAACCATCACCGCGACAACCGCGATGGCGGGAGCGCCGGCATGGAAGCTGAGGGCACCCACGACGGAAGCTAGTGCCAGGTTCGAGCCAACGGAAAGATCAATGCCGCGGGTCAAGATGACCAGATGCTGTCCCATCGCAACCACCGAGATGACGGCGGTCTGGGCGAGGATGTTGCTGAGATTGCGCCCGGTCAGGAAATAGGGCGACAGAACACTGAGAACGGCGATCAGCAACAGCAATATGATGACTGGACCAGCGCTCAGCAATGCCAGTCCGAGCGCCAGGCCAGGGAAGGCGCCCGGCTTCTTCGTCGCCAGCATTGAGGCGTCGCTAACAGCGGTGCTGGTGTTTTCCGTTTTGGGCAAAACCCCTCCCCGCCCAGGCTTACCTAAGCTTGGAGCGTCAGAACCAAGACTGTATTTCAGCTTCCTCTTATCGATAAAAAACAAGCAATCACCACTTGGTCAAGTTGTTTTTTATGGATAAAGTTCAAGCCAAAAAGGACAAGGTTGCTCAGAAGGAAGTCCGATGCGAACCGATACTGTCTACAAGAAGGCTTTCAACCGCGCCGCCACCATGCTGCGCGATGGACAATTGACTGGCGAACTGCCCTCAGAAAATGAGCTCAGACGGCGAGTGGGAGTAAGCCGCACGACGGTCCGAAAGGTCCTGCAGGAACTTGCTCACCGCGAACTTATCGCCGAGCGCAGCGGCGTCAGGATGGCAGGCCGTGCGGTGGAGGATAGCGACTACTATCCCGACGCCGAAACCACGTCACGTGCCAAGCATGTCGAAGAGCAGTTCATGGAATGGATGCTGCGGGGTGACACCAGACCCGGCACCAGCATCAACGAACTTGAGCTCGCGCGGCAATTCGGCGTTGCGACCAACGGAATTCGCGAGTTCCTCATCCGCTTCAGCCGATTTGGATTGCTCGAAAAAAGGCCGAATACGGCCTGGGTTTTCAAGGGTTTCACCGAAGACTTCGCCCTCGAGCTGTTCGAGATCCGGGTGATGTTCGAGTTGCGGTCGGCGCATTTGTTCTCAAGGCAGCCTGACAACTCCCCACTTTGGGGAAAACTCGCAGCGCTCAAGAGCGCGCATACCGAGCTGCTGAAGCGGATTGAAAGCCGCTTTCACGACTTCTCCGGTCTCGACAACCGGTTTCATCGGCTCATAAACGAAGCTTCGCCCAATCGCTTTATCGACGACTTCTATGACATCATTACCTTCATCTTCCACTACCACTATCAGTGGAACAAGCGGGACGAAAAGCAGCGCAACCAAGCGGCGATCCTTGAGCATCTCGCCTATATCGACGCCCTTGAAAGCCGCGACTCCGAGTCGATTGAGCGAGCCTGCGAAGCGCATCTGGCTTCGGCAAGAGCAACGCTGATGCGTTCGCTGGTTGGACTTGATGAATGATGAAACCGCTGCATGGCAACGGGGTATCTCTGGAATATCGGATTCCTCCCCGCGCGCTGGCGCGGGCGAGCTTTTGCAGAACGAGAAGTTCTACCCGCCGCTTTGTGGAAAGAATACGAAAAGATCGTCAGTATCTGCAGCAGCTACCAGCAGGTGCCCGCGCAACGGTACCCTTGCCTAGCAGCCGCGGAAGTTCAGCTCGGCCGACCGCGATCGCAAGTCTTCCAAGATTGGCCGCTCGTTCCTGACTTCGAAAGGAGAAGGTCTCGGCCTACCAGAAGTTCTGCAAGTGGCTACGTCAGCACGACTGATCAGGATCTTGAAACCCAGCTCGCAAAGCTGAAATCCGAGGGGTGTGATGTCATTCGTTCGGAGAAGGTATCGGGCGCCAGCCGCGGACGCACCGAACTGGCAACGGTTTTGGAGTTCCTTCGGCTCGGCGATGAATTAGGTGGTGACCCGCCTTGACCGGCTCGGCCGCGATACCCGTGACGTGCTCAACCTCATCTACGAATGCGAGCAGAAGGGAGCTTTCGTGACCGTGCTCGACCCGCATATTTCGACCCGGGGCGAGATGGGCCACATCGTGCTGACGTAATGGGAATGGTAGCTCAGATGGAGCGGCGGTTCATTAGGGAACGCCAACCAGACGGTATTGAACAAGCAAAACGTGCATGGCATCTATAAGGGCGGGAAGCCGCGCCTGGATCGAGACCGTGTTATGGCGCTGCACGCTGATGGACTCGGCCCGGCTGGAATTGCGAAGGCGATCGGCTGCTCTAGGGTGCAAGTTTACCGCATCATTCAAGCGTGGGCATGATCGTGCTCGCGAGCCGCGCTCCCACTGGTCTTTCTGGGCAAAGCCAGTAAAGAGTTCCAGTTATATCCATCAGGAGCTATTTGATGTCAGACGAGATTAACGACGGCCCAAACCATTTGATCGAGCTTACCGCTGACATTGTATCTGCATATGTGAGTAAGAATGCAGTCACGGTCGCATCGTTACCGAGTCTGATCGAGAGCGTGAATTCATCACTATCGAAGATTAGACACCCGGCCGAACCGGAAAAGCCGGCCCAAGAACCCGCGGTCAACCCGAAGCGATCGGTATTCCCCGACTACATCGTCTGCCTTGAGGACGGGAAGAAGTTCAAGTCGCTGAAGCGTCATCTCAATGTGCATTATGGGCTGACGCCTGATGAGTACCGCGAGAAATGGGGCTTGGCGCGAGATTACCCGATGGTAGCTCCCAGCTACGCGGCGCAGCGGTCGGAGTTGGCGAAGTCAATTGGGCTAGGCCGGAAAGCGGCAGCAAGGCCAGTGAAGAAGGCTGCTCGGAAGCCGCGTTAGCTCAATTCCTGGATACAAACCGGCCTGTGTCGGCGCCAGCACGGGCTCCTAAGCTTGAGCGCCGCGTGAGGCTATGCCGGCGCATCACCCCGGACGGGTTTGTTCACGGCTCGACGGATAAAGAACGAGCGCTAGGAGGCTCTTTTCGCGAACGCCCACACCATTAGCGGGTATTCCTCGTCATTGCTCAGGTCCCGCCACATGCCATAGGCGCGGATTGGGCCGCCGATATGGGCACGGGCGCAGGCCTTGTTGCCCCAGCCGAAGGCCTGCACGTCGTCTTCGTGAAAACCGCCTTCGACCATCAATTGCCTCAAGCCCGCGGGCGTCCAGCGGTTGTAGTCGTGCGGGCGGGCATGCACACGGAACAGGAAAGGCGTCGCCACCATCGCCCAGCCGCCGGGCTTGGTCATGGCGTGGATGTTAGCGGCGGCCGCCTGCGGGCGCTGTACATGCTCCAGCACCTGGTCGGCGATGACGATGGAATACTGCTCATCGGTGCGATCCCGGCAGATGTCGAACTCCGGAAAATCGACCGAGCGGTAGTCCGGGCACAGCGCCCGCCAGTAGCGGTTCCAGCCCGGCGAAATCTCGATCACGTCGCGCGACTTGCGGTTCGCCGCTTCGAGGAAAACCGTGAAGGCTTCAATCTGGCGGATGCGCAGCCAGTTGCGGTTGTCATAGCGAAGCAGCCGCTTCACCGCGTGTTTGCCGCGATTTTTCAGGGCACCGGCAAGGCTTGTCATTCTCGACCTCCTCCTGCCCGCCGCTAAATCTCCTTATCCCGCAAACCGTACAAAAGAATGACGCGCGAAGGAGCCGGCGCTGACTGCGCCGTCCTCCCGCCGATCAGACTTCGATCAATAATTGCCGTTGTAGTAGCGGTCGTCACAGGGCGCGGTGTAGATGCGACCGTAGCGGTCCTGGTAGCGGCAGAGCTGGCCGCCGCGCGGCTCCTGTGGTGTCGTGGCACTGCCAACGACGGCGCCGAGCAGCGCGCCGCCTGCAGCACCGATCACAGTGCTCTTGGTGTTGCCACCGATCGCCTGGCCGACCAGCGCGCCGCCCGCGCCGCCCAGCAATGCGCCCGTGGTGGCCCGCTGCTGGCCCTCGGTCTGCGTCTCGCAGCCGGCAAGTGCCGCGGTCATCAGCACCGCCAGAATGGCCTTCTTGATGATCATCACTAGAACTCCTCTGAAGCCCCAGGGATTGGAAAACGGGGGCGGAAGCGCCAAGTGCGATCGCATTGCGGCGGAACGGCGGCGCGCCGGCTCACGAAGTGAATCACGGTTTCCCGGCAGTTGAACGCTATGGTTGCCAAACGGGAAAGGCGGCTCTCCCGGCAGTAGCCTTTCAGCGGGTCTTCAACGGAACCATGATGGTTGTAAGTTGCCGATGGTCGGCGTCTGCCATGACCTTCGCGAGGGAAGTGGGATCAGGAACAGCCTCGCCGTCGTCGATCAGACCTTCAACGTGGAAGGCCAAAGCTTGTTCGGCTAACTCGCGCGCCTCTTCGAGACTTGCACCAGCCGTGACGACGCCCGGAAAGTCGGGAAACGACACTCCGTGGTCGCTGGTCAGCTCTTTGTGGATCAGCCCGACGTATTGATGCATTCCAGTCTCCTTGCCTTAGGGCCGTCGACCGCTAATTTAACGTGCCGGCACGACGGTGCAAGGCGATGGACAAGTTTGCAGAGGCCGGCAACCTGCCCCAAGGGCGGCGAATGGTCCGCGCCGCGCAATACCTGCGAATGTCCACCGACCACCAGACTTATTCCCTCGATAACCAGAGGGATGCAATCCGCAGTTATGCCGAGGTCATGGGGTACGATATCGTTGCCACATACGAAGATCCCGGCCGAAGTGGATTGCATATGGAAAGCCGGCCCGGCCTCAAGAAGCTGCTATTCGACGTTGAACACGGGCTCGCCGATTTCGAGACGGTCGTAGTCTATGACGTGAGCCGCTGGGGCCGGTTCCAAAACATCGATGAAAGCGCCTCTTACGAATATCGATGCCAGATGGCCGGCGTTCGGATTGAGTTTTGCGCCGAGCAATTTGGGAATGACGGCACCGTCGGGTCGGACGTGCTCAAGGCCATTAAGCGCAGCATGGCAGCAGAGTACAGCCGGATGTTGTCACATAGGGTCTTTATGGGCCAGATGAGGGTGGCCGGGATGGGGTTCCACGTTGGTGGCCTGCAGGGGCTCGGACTAAGGCGCCTGATGATTGACCAGTTTGGACGGCCGAAGGTCATCCTAGCTCGCAATGAAAGCAAAAGCCTTCAAACAGACCGAGTCATTATTGTGCCGGGGCCGCCGGAGGAAATAGCTATTGTTCGATTGATCTTTCGCCTTTTTGTCGGGTCACACAAAACTGAACTTGAAATTGCAAGATATTTAAATGACCGAGGGAAGGTGAACGACTTCGGCCGGCGATGGAAGCGCGAAAGCGTGCGACGTGTCCTCACCAACGAGAAATATATTGGCAATAACGTTTGGAATCGCCGCTGCACCAAACTCAAAAGCAAGATGGTGTACAATCCCCCGGACCAATGGGTGAGGGCCGAGGACGCTTTTGCGCCGATCGTTAACCGCAGATTGTTCGACAAGGCGCAGAAAATACTGAAATCGCTGTACCTTCGTATGAGCGATGTTGAGATGCTGGCAGCCCTAAGAGATCTCTACAAACGCCATGGAAAACTATCTGATGCGATCATTAACGCAGCGCCCGAATGCCCTTCAAGCTGGCGTTATAGATCGCGTTTCGGAGGTCTGCTTAATGCATACAGGCTGATCGGTTGCCTGCCGCCAAGGAAGTGTCACTTCGTCGACCTCAACAAGCGCCTCGAAGGTACCCGCAATCGGGTAATGGAAGACCTGTTGGCTGCGATCAAAGACGTGGGCGGGCACGTCTCCTGTGACCCTGGAACGGAGCTCATCCGGATTAATGACGAGTTCACCGTAGTGATCGCGATCGCGCGTTGCCGCGTTTCGCACTCCGCCTATCCCCGCTGGTCTTCAAGGGCCGCGCGCGAGACCACGGCGGATATCTTCGTTCTCATCCGAATGCAGCCGGGCGATCTGGCCATTCGTGACTACCTGATCGCCCCAACGCATGAAATTGCCGAGATCAGAGGAAATTTCCATGTTAACAATGGGATGAAGCTGGATGCGTTTCTTTTCCGATCGCTAGGTCCGCTTGTTGCGCTGGCTGAGCGAGCATTCGTAGGGAGTGCTACATGACGGTGCGCCGCATAGCGTTAAGCTTGGAAGCCGCCGACCACATTTTGCAAAATAGCCGCACAAGACACGCCGCGCTGTTGGAGAAGATGTACGAGCCCAGCCGCTTGTTCACCGGCCCCTGGCTGTGCAGGACCTATAAAGCTGAATGCGAAAGAACGCTCAAGATGACAGCTGAGGCGAAGACCCCTCAGCATCGGCTGGAAACGATAGCTGGAGCGTTGCGAGATCCGTTGAAGCAGGAACAGTTCCGTCGCCTTCTATCGGCCGAAGGCCTCGCATTCGTGCCAAAGGCGCTGGCGGAGCGGGTCAGCGCCCAGCAACCCGCGCAAAGCCCGTGTCCATCTCTTGAACCAAAGCCATTGATCAACGGAATTTCTCCCGAAGTCCTCGATCTCCTGCAGGATTGGTATGTGCCGCCCCAGGTCTTCGCATCGTTGCGCAAGATGGTGCCGGAGAGGCAGCTCAAAGCGGCAAAGCTGATGATCGCTCTAAGGCGGGCTAACTTCCACTATGCGCAGCTTCTCAGCACACTTACTCCGGTGTCGCAGTTGGCGGATCCGTCCAGGCCGAGAAAGAAGTTTGCCGGCGTCACTGCCGATCAGCTGGCTGCCATGGAAGCTGAGTTTGGCCCGCTGAATGAAGAATTCCTGTACTGCGCCAGCTTTCGCGGTGTCTGGGGGCTAGAGCTAATGGCAGCAAGGTCCTATCTCGACCGGCTGATGGAGAACGCGCGGGCGGTTAGATACCTTGCGCAGAACTTCCCGGAGCAGCTCGCAACGTTTCAAGCGATCCTAGATATTCCAATGAATGGGGAGGCTCTGACACGCTATGCGAAAAAACGCGGATCGAAGCGCAAGCACCTTGTCTTTTGAGTAGTCGCCTTGGGGCAAGTTGGCCATCGGCCGCTACTCATCCCGCCAGATTACCCGCTTCTCCCCCCGGATCTGAACTAGGCGCCGATATCGGATCGTGTGCGCCTGTTCCCCGGTTGGATGGAATAGCTCAGCGTCCATCCACTCGCGGCTACCGCATTGCTGGCAACGCACCTTCTCCCTCACCTCGTCGATTGTGACATTGCCGATTACCTCGCGCAGCTCCAGCGGCTTGTAGAAACGCCGGAGGTTGCATTTGCCTCAGCGGATGCCACACGCCTGCCCAGCGTCATGGGCATGTGTCAGCGTCCACGCCGCACCTCGCGGCCATTTCTCGGGTTGTTCCGGCATGTGCTGAAGCCCGAAACCTTCGCAGCTATATAAGGCGCGAACTGCCTGCCATTCATCGCGCCCCTCATAAGATGGCCAAGCAATTGCGCGGCCTGTCCGACATTGGCCAAAAGAAGGCGATTGCGGAGCTGACGACGTCTTGGGTGATGGCCGTCTATTCGGAAGACCTGGATTTGCAGTTGTCCCTCACCGAGGCGATCCGCGACCAGGGCTGAAATCGATCTGAAGGAAGCCTACCGGGTGAAAGCGGATCATAACCAGCACTGATGGTCGCGCGCAGCCGCAGTATTCCGCCGCCAACGACCATCGATCGCGAGATGCCGCACTAGGTCGCCCTGCCCGACGACATCTGCACACGGAATAACTTCACCCTGATCCGCCGATTCCTCGAGCAACGCGGGGTGACCTGTCGGACCCGGTCGATGATCGCGATTTGGGAAGATGGCAAGCAGGAAGAATGGCGGCTGCACTGCTTTGCCGATCGCGCGGCCGCGATGGCCTTCTTTGAGCACTTCGGCGGGTTCATGTTCGATCCCAAGCATGACCGGGAGAATGGCCGAGCACGTGGCGCCTGGCGCCGCAAGGGCGTCTATCAGCGGATCTTCGAGATTAGACCTCTCAGTGTGCCGGAAATCCTGCGGAACTGAACTCAGGCGCGCTCTGGCCGTACCGTTTCAACGGATAACGATCCCGCCGGCAAGGGTCGCAACAACTCGCTTTCCGGTCTCGACAGATTCGAGCCAGACTCTCCAATTCTCAGGCTGAAGAACGACCACCTGCCGATTGTGATACGGCGTGACATCCGGCCCAGGGTCGGTCGTCAACATAGTGAAGGTGGGCGGCTTGTTGCCGGCCGCCTCACGACATCGGCGTAGGAAAAGCCTTCAACCGCGACGAGCACAAGCGCTGCGCGCTGTTCAGGCGCGAGTTGCTGAAGTGCTGAAAGCATTTCCGACGGGGCGTCTCGGTCGGACTGCTGCAAGGGGCTGATCCCACTCGTCGTTACCCATCTCGCCTGGACTGCTTCCTCATGGCGTTTAGCGCGGCGCAACTGATCCAGGAACTGATGGTACATAATCGCGAACAGGCAGTGGCGTGGCGCTTCAGCCGCGGCCCGGAACTGTAGGCTTGAAAGCGCTTGCTGGAGGCCGGTTTGCACGAGATCGTCGGCGGTGTCGCTGTCTAGTGTCAGCGCGCGCGCATAGCGGCGTAGTCGTGGAATTTCTTGGATGATCGCCTGCCCGCGATGGCTCGAACTTTGATTTCGATAATCCAGCTGCGCCTAAGTCCGTGGTGCTGGGCACGTCGCCATCGCCAGACCTGGAGGAACCTTTGGTCGACATGCAACGGACTCTCAGTCAGTTATCGCATTGCCGGTCGATGCGGCAATCTCGTGGTGGCCGATCACTTCGCGGATGACGAAGTTCAGGAATTTTTCCGCGAAGTCTGGGTCGAGATTTGCGTCCTTTGCCAGCTGGCGCAGACGGGCGATCTGCTGCTGTTCTCGCGCAGGATCGGCTGGCGGCAATCCATGCGTCGCCTTCAGCACACCAACCGTTGCCGTGCAGCGGAAGCGCTCGGCCAGGATATAGATGAGCGCCGCGTCGATGTTGTCGATCGAGGCGCGGCTGTCAGCTAGAACGATGCGCGCGCCGTCCATATCCTTTGCTTTGATCATGGCATGCTCACTTTCGTACTGTCGATTGTGTTGGTTAAGGCATTGAGCTGTGAACCCGATACCATTGAGGCCGCATCAGACGACACGCGTCTCTGTGCGGCCTTGAGTCGGACTGTGTTGTGGCGAACGCAGCAAATCAGCGACCGTTGCGGAGTCGTTGTCGAACAAGCCCAGAGTGCTTGCACGCAGCCGGGCGAGACCAAGCACGCCGTCGATGAAGGGCGTCGGCACCCCGACGACCAGGCCAATGTCATGAGTAACCGTCAGCAACGCATCGATCTCGACCGGCTTGCGAAGTTCGACATCCTGCAACATCGACATCTTGAACGCGCCGAGCGTCCGGATCTTTTCGATCATCATCGAGACGGGTGGATTGTCCGACACGCCGATCGCGGTGCCTATTTGTGCCGCCTCTTCCATCATCGAGACACAAAGCCGGTGAAGCAGCGGATCGCCGATGATACGATCGGATGTCGCTGTGGTCAGCAGGCTGATGGGATTCATGCTGAGGTTCGCCCAAAGCTTGAGCCAGATCTCACGCCGGATATCGAGGCTCTCCCGGCAATCGAAGCCGGCATCGCAGAGCCAGTCGGCAAGGCGTCTCAACCGAGGTGTCAGCCTGTTGTCCGGCTCACCGACAAAGAGCCGGCGGCCGCTTTGATGACGGACAATGCCGGGCTCATCGACGGAGGCCGCAACATACACCGCACAGCCGATCACGCTGGGTGCGGCGATGGCCTGGGCGATCATGCCACCTGGATCGATTGCCTCGAATTGATGTCCGGCAAGGGCGCCGTTGGCGTTGAGGAAAAACCACCAGGGCAGACCGTTCATCGCCGTGACCACGGCCGTTTCAGATCCAAGCAATGGACCGATGCGCCGCGCAATATCCGGCATTGAAGGCGCCTTCGCCGCAACGATCACATAGTCTTGCACGCCAAGCTCTGACGGATCGTCGCTGACCCGAACGGATGTCCGTAACACTTCGCCGTCGATCTTAAGCTGGAGTTCCCTGCCCTTAAGAGCTGCGAGGGTCTGACCTCGTGCTACCATGCTTACCCTGGCGCCACAACGCGCGAGAAGAGCGGCCATCGTCCCGCCTATGGCGCCGGCGCCGAAAATGCAGATTTTGGGTGAAGCGGGCATAAGATGTATCTCGCCTGTTGTCATTTGGGTGCTGCAAACGAGGCTAGATCGCCGGCGGATGAGCGTCGTGAGCCTGCCGCGCACCTTCACAGGTATGAGCGCGCACTGCTTGCCGGGCCGCCGCTCGCTTTTCGGAACTCGTGTGGGGATATCGAGCCAGCCAAGCACGCGCTTCCAGCGTTCCGCATGCTCGTCAGCCGCTTCTTTCAGGCCGGCAAACCCGCCTGGCATATGGTGATGCGCGTGCCGGTTGAGACAGGTTCCAGAAGATAGCCAATTCTCGTTTCCCGGCCCCCGAGCGATGGATGATCCCATTCGCTCTTTCGCGTCAGCACCATCCTGCGTGGCGCTTCGATCTCGATGAATTCGCCGCTGGCGGAGGTTAGGTCGCCAAATGACGAAGGCCATGTGCGGTGTGCGTATAATCGCTGGTACCGGCACGCACTAACCCGCCGAGGCGAGCACATGCTTATCAGGCAGTGCTGCGCAACTGATCGGCCGCATAACCAGCAATCTGCGCATATCCGTGCACGATCGCTTTGCGCTCCTCAAAGGAAGCGACTTCCTCGATATTGGCATTGGATCCCGAAAGCCGCGACACAACAAAATCGATCACGCGTTCCGGACCACCCTGGCGATTGCTCATGACGACAGAGTTAGCCTTGTCGCGCCGCTCCTGCTCGTACGCATCGAGTGCCCCAGCCATGTCGCCATTGGCTCTTACAAGCTGCACGGCAAGCGATTTCGCATCGAGGATCGCTTGCGCCGCACCGCTACCGCCATAGGGATACATCGGATGGGCGGCGTCGCCCATCAGCGTCACGCGACCAAAGCTCCATCGAGACAAGGGATTGCGATCGCACATGGCATATTCCCAGATATTCTCCGTGGCCGAGGCGAGCGCGTGGACGTCGAGATCGGGGACGACGAAGGTCTCAAGCATTTTTAGGCAGCGCGCGCGATCAGCCCGGCCTTGCCATTCTTGACGCCGATTCAATGGGCTGCCGTCTTCCGCCGCCCGATGAACCAAAACCCAGTTTGTAAGCAATGTGTCATCGGTCTCGCCGGCAGCTATCGGACACAGCACAAGGCGTGAGTCATTCGATCCCGCTATCACGAAATGTTTGCCGTCGCCGAATTTTGACCAGTTCGCCGTGCCGCGCCACATCAGGCGCCCGCTCCAGCGTGGCATGCCCTCGTCGGGGAACAGGATTCGGCGAAGCTGGGAATGGATGCCGTCACCACCGATCAGAACATCGCCTTTCACGGCGAACCGTTCACCCGATGCGGAAACAAATTGCGCTTGGACTTGGCCATCCGTTTTCGTACCAGGACGCAAAGGTGCGATCGACATGAACGCGACCGGGGGCTCGTGCTTCGAAGGCGTCATGAAGCAGGCGCTGCAGTCGGCCGCGGTGGATCGAGATTTGCGGATACGGCAGGCCCGCGCGCCGTCCGCGCGGCTCGTCCCACACAGTAAGTCCCTGAGCCGTGCGATAGAAGAGGCGGTCTGGTGCAATGCCAGACTGCTCCAGCACCGCAAGCAGGCCGATCTCATCGAAAGATGCGATTGCCTGAGGCATCAAATTGATGCCCACACCCAATTCCTGGATCGCCGCCGCCTGCTCGAACACCTCGCAGTCGATGCCGTGCTTGTTCAGAAAAAGCGCGGTGGTTAATCCTCCAATACCCGCACCGATGATGATCGCCTTCAAGGGATGTGGACGGGGCTCCTCATGTGAAGACGTGCGGGTGACAACGCGTTTTCCTGGCGTAACCTCTGTCCGCTCATCCTCACGCTCATGACCGTTCGAAAGTTCATTGACGGTTTTTTCGGGGTTCATCGTGCTTGCCTTCCTGTTTGCCGCGACGACCAGCCCTCCGAAGACGGCATCGAAATTGTGTGATCAACAATTTTCGGGAGTCAGTTCGACGCGGCCACGAGACTGTGCTGGCATTCATCCCTGCCCCCGAGACCTTGGCCTGCATCAGCCGTCAGTGCCAGCAATGCCTTCCGATCGGTCTTGCCAAGGCCATTGCGCGGAATCGACGGGACCACCTGCAGGCGCTCCGGCATCTTGTAGTCCGCGAGCTGTGTGCTCGCCGCGTCGAGGATGTCATTCTCGATTCCCGGGCGGAAGTCGTGCTCCAAATGCACGAAGCCGACGACGCGTTGTCCAAGAATATCGTCTGGAATTCCGGCGACGGCGGCATCCCGGACCGCGGGGTGGCTGGCCAGCACAGCCTCGACCTCGACCGGTGAAATGTTTGATCCGCCGCGGACAATGATGTCTTTCTTTCGACCCATGAACCACAGATTGCCCTCTTCATCCTGGCGCATCAAATCGCCGGTCTGATACCAGCCTTCGTTCGGCGCACCTTCGATCGCGTCCGGACCATTCCAATAGCCAACGCTGACATTGGGTCCGCGCAGCAGCACTTCACCAACTTCGCCCCGCGGCACGGTTGCCCCGGCATCATCGACCAGGCGCACTTGAGCGCCCGGAGCAATTCGGCTGATCGGCCCCGGCTGCAACCCGTAGGTAAGGGTGCCAACCGCCTCACTTGCTCCCCAAATCGAATAAAGCGGCAGGCCGAACTCGACATCGAACTCCAGCTGCAACTGCGGTCGACAAACGTCGCCGGCGGATGCACAGAAACGCAAGGTTTCGACATTCCGCCTGCGCAGCCGCTGAGCTTCCAGCGTAGCTGTCCACATGAACGTCAGTCCGAGCATCCAACCGCATCGGTACTGCTCGATGGCATCCAACACCGCGTCAGGATCGAAACGCTCGAACAACACCATTTGAGCGCCGTGATGCATGCATCCGATGAAGGAGAAAAGCCCGCCGGCATGTACCATGGGACAGGCAATGATCGCGGTACGGCTGCCGTCGACCCCGACATACTTGGTATTCTCGGCAGTTGCCGCCAGCGTCGAGAGGGTATGGATGACGAATTTGGGGATGCCGGTCGTCCCTGAAGTCGCGAGCAGCAGAGCAGGCGCGTCAATGTCGGAAGACACTGGAATTGACACCGGAACGCGCCAGAACAGATCCATCCGCAGCTCTGCCCATTGATGTACGCCGCCATCGTCACCTCGGCTGTCGGTGATAAAACACCGCTCCGGCGGGACTATTGATGAACTCAGAGTCCGAACCTCGCCGTAGAGATCGGCGTGCCCGACATAAAGTGTCGGCTGCAAACGCTGCAGCATGGCGTTGAGCTCGGGAGCCTTGAACCTGTTGTTCAGCGGGGCGGCGATGGCTCCAAGGTGCAAGCAGGCATAAACCGCCACGGCCAATTCGGGACAATTCGGCAGATGGAGCGCAACGCGATCACCCTTCTGAACGCCGCGTGCAGCCAACCCGTGCGCCACGCGACGCACTTCTCCCGCAAACCGGCCCAAGGTCCATTGGTCGCCGGCGGCGATGAACGCCGTGTCGTTTTGATTTCTTGCAGCTCGATCATACAATGTCTGGATCAGTGTCATAAACATCTCCTGTGATACGCGAACGCAGGTTTGTGCCTCAGCGCTATGCGATGAGGCCGGCGCGGTCGGCCACGTGTTCGAGCTCGACCGGCGTGCCGGCCCAGATCGTGCGGACGTGCTCGGTGATCAGCTCGATCGGCCAGTTCCACCACGCGATCCGCAGCAGCCGCTCGATGTCGTCGTCGGAGTAGCGACGGCGGATCAGCCGTGCGGGGTTGCCTCCAACCGTCGCGTATGGCGGCACATCGGAGGCGACGACCGCCCCGGCTCCGATGATCGCCCCATCACCGACGGTCACGCCGGGCATGATCACCGCGTCGCGCCCGATCCAGACGTCGTTGCCGATCACCGTGTCGCCGCGGCTCGCGATCCTGGGCAGCAGGTCGGCGGTGAGTTCGAGCCAGTCGCCCCCGAAGACGAAGAAAGGGTACGTGGTCGAACCGAGGATCGGGTGGTTGGCCGCCGACAGCAGAAAGCGGGCGCCGCTCGCAATCGCACAGAAGCGTCCGATGATCAGCCGCTCTGGCCCCGCCGTGTAGAGCACGTTGCGGGTCTCGAACGCGGTCGCGTCATCGGCGTGATTGTAGTAGGTGTACTCGCCGACCTCGATCTTCGGCGAGGTGACGAGGGGCTTCAGGAACACCGTGTTGCGCTCCTGGCCGTCGATCATACCTGGGATGACGATGTGGGTGGGATCAGGCGGCATTTTGTTGCTCCTTTTGTCGACGGTGATCGGGTGCTGTAGCGTCGCCGCAACTGCGCGAGCTTCGCGTCCGTCAGGTTGGATGTCGTGAGCCGGTGGCGCACATTCGCCGGTATTGACGCGCACCACCCGAACGCTACCAGGATCAAAGTCTGTTAGACGGACACTTGGGCGCCGGGTTACTTGTAAAAAATATAGTCGGCTGTGTAGTCGACGCGCTGCTCTGTTCCGACGGTCCGACATGCGCCGGTCGGCCCGGCTCCGCCAGAGGTGTTGACCCGTTGGACAAAACGCACGCCGGCAAATGTCCCCGAGGCTGGGGATTGGGTCGACAACAGCAGCCAGGCAACTGCGCCCGCTTTCGGAGCGGTTTCGCTTGCCAATACCTTGCCGGCGATCTTCGAGCCGTCGTTGGCTTCCCAGGTCGGACCGGCATAATGCTTGGCGAACGGCTTGCCATGTGCATCGACAAGTTCGGCCTCAGGAGATTTGAAGGCCCATTCGTTTGCGGATCCGTCGTGGCTGCAGACATATATCTGAACGCCCTTGGCCGCATATTTGCCGACCAGTGTGCTTCCCTGTGGAGGCTCGAGCTTGGCGGGAATGCCTTGAGCGACCGCTGAAACCGTTAAGAGCGCAAGAACAGCAACAGTGCGGCCGAGAATGGACTCGATAACCGTCGACATGGGAAGCCTACTTTCTTGAAGGATCGCTTTTCAATATTGCAGCGGGATACTCGTGGTCGGCGGGGCCCGGCACGATTGCGTCGCCTTCTCTGCCATCACGTCCACAGGCCTTTCGCGCTCCAATCCGGCCCAGCGTTTTGCAGAGACCGGATCGAAGGGACTGAGCGAGTGGGTCACGAGCAGGCGTGACGGATTCCATGCCGCCCAAGATATGTACCGGTGGCAGGGTCATAGGAACGATACAGCCTCTCGCAGTAGGCGGAGGTGCTGTCGTCATACGCCTGGTAGCTGCCGGGTCCCCGGAAAGGACCAAGGCCAAAAAACGCGTCAGAGCCGTCATGTCCGCGGAAACCATGAAAGTGGTGCCGGCGGCCGGAGCCATCATGGCCGGCCATGCCCCTGCCGTGATCGGCGCCATTGCCCGTAACGATCGGATCGTTGCCGCCGGCGCGATCACCGCCATGACCGCCATGGCCGTCACCCATGCCACCGCGAGCCATTGACGCCGTCGCTGAGCCGATGGCCAGCACCGAGCCCAATGCGATTACCGTAAAGATTGCTGTTGAGTTTCTCATAACACACTCCTTCGAAGTTAGACCTTCCGACCGGTCTCCGCCCGGTTCGGGCCCGCTTAGTCGAACGGACAGGCCGTCCTCGCCGCGCTGGATCACACGAATGAGAGAAGCTAGATCGCCGCAGGCTAGACGTCGTGAGCCGACAACGCACTTTCGCAGGTCCGAACGCGAACTATTTGAAAGCCACTTCTCGCTTTCGATATTCCGAACCAGGCGTCGGTGGAGCCCGGCACGAGCGCGCCGCCGTCTCGGCCACATTAATGCTTAGCCTTCGCGCACCAATCCGGTCCCTGGGCGTGCAGAGACCGGATTGAAGAAATGGATCATGACCAGCAGTAGCGAGCCCAGGCCGACCAAGATATGTATCGCTACCAAGGGTGAGAGAGCGATACGATCTTGCACCGGATGACGGCGTCGTTTCGGTCAATACCGGCTAAACAGCCAGAACGGATCAAAACCATCCGAGCGACGGTGATATTCGCGACCGGAGTCATGATTGCGGGCCATACTCATGCCGTCATCGGCGCCATTGCTCATGACAATTGAATTGCCGCTGCCGCCATGGCCATTGCCATCGGCGCCAGGACCCATTCCGCCATGACCATGGCCGCCCACGCCGCCGCGAGCCATCGACGCCGTCGCCGAGCCGATCACCAGCACGGTGCCCAACGCGATTGTCGTGAAGATAGCCGTTGCGTTTCTCATTACATACTCCTTCGAGGTTCAGGCCTCCCGACCGGTCTCCTCCCGGTCCTCGGCGCGCCTCGTCAGACGGGACCGTCCCGTCCTCCCCGCGCTGGATCACACGAATGAGGGAATTTAGTTCGCGGCAGGCTGGACGTCGTGAGTTGACGACGCACTTTCACTAGTCCGAGCACGCACTGATCATTCGCCGCTGCGATAAACTTCTTCTAAATGCGCGCCTGGCGCGTGACCGAAGCGGTGGCGAAATTTTCGTGCGAAATGCGTATAGTCGCGAAAGCCGCAGCTATAGGCGATCTCACTGAGAGGCTGGTTTGTCCTCAGTGACGCCCGGCGTTGCACGAGACGCGCGGCATGATCCAAGCGCAGCGAGAATACGAATTCACTGCAGGTCGAGCCGCGCTCCGTGAAGAGCTTCTGCAGATAGCGTAGCGAGATCCTGGCTTCCGCCGCAACCTCGTTAGGACCAAAATCCGGATCGGCGAAGCCGTTCTTGATGATATCGCAAATGCGCCTGAACAGCGTGTCCGACTGACGCGAACCGAGGTATGGGTCAGGCGGCGCGAAGAGTGCACCAACGAGATCATAGACTGCCAGCTGCATGTAAGAATCGGCCGGCGACGAGGTCGATTCTTCGTCTGCATCGGCCGCTCGAATGAGATTGAAGAGCAGACGCCCGGCAGTCGTTCCACTGGGCCGGTAAAACCCGCCCTGTGGCTCGAACCCAAGATGGGACACAAGCGACTGGCGCGGCAAGCTGAGAGCGACAGTATTCCATGGTTCGCCGTCGTCGGCGCTGTATGTCACAGGCCGGGCTGAATCGACGAGCGCAACATCGCCTGCAGCCAGCCGCACGGCTTGATCGTTGTGGACCATCGCCAACTGGCCACTGGCAGCAAAGAGCGTGAAGTAGTGATCTGCGCTATCGCGCCGAACATCCCGATTGGTCCGTTCAACCCTTGGCGCATTGGAACCAATGTCTAGTGTGGTAAGACCACGGACGCTGACGGGACGCACCCAACCCGAGAAATGGTTAGGTTCGACACCTTCCGAGTAATATCGGCCGCACTTCGTGCGAAGCGTATCTCTCCACTCCTCGAAATTCGATTGTAGCGTCCCGGAAAAGTCGTCGCTTTGAAACATATCGGCTCCATCTGGCGGCTCTCTGCTGCGCAACGCCTTAGCTAAGGCCGTTCTGCCGTAGCAGCCGGCCAAATGTCGGAGACGTGATGAATTGTGACCCGAAGCTCAATGAGTCTCGGCCGTCGCGAATGTCGCCTGCCTCACGGGTATGCTCGAGGCAATCGCGTTCAGCGAAAAACCCACACGCAGGCATTGCCGGGCGCAGGGCAACGAGGTGCGCGCCGGTACCGACTCCTGTGCGCTTCAGGCCCACGACATTTACCCGCCACCACCTTAAGCCTCGCTCCCTCAATTCAACAGCGTTGAAAGGGAAAACACATGGCCGACGACAACATCCTGAATGTCGAAGTTCTGAATTTTTCAAAGCCAGCCGTCCGGCGCATTGCCCCGCTGCCTTACAGGGATGATGGACGACGAATGCTTGACGGAAGCGTGCAGCCTAAGGCGGGTCACACCGGTTCGACGGCTGCCGATTTTCCCTCCCGCGGCACGGGTCTGGTGAAATCCGCCAAGAATTTGATGGCTTGGCTCAGGCATCGGCGTCGGGTTCGTCGCGACATCATTAAACTGATGCAATTGGACGACCGCCTGCTCGCGGACATCGGCCTAAGTCGCGGAGAGGTCCTTTACGCAGCCGTTCAGCACGGCCGCCTGCCGGAGCGCAGCTAACCAAATAGTGCGCGGTCGGACTCATCTTCATTCGAAATTTCGGCCCGACCTGGACGACGGCCCCGACCTGGCCGACGGCGAAGCTCGCCCCCCATCCTCAAGAATACCCACACACACACGGAGATCCAGTATGACATCGAGAATAACCGTGGGAACATCCGAGCTCGATGTTCGCATCCATGCCAACCAGCGCCAACTCGCTTCGGATATCCGACAATCCTACGATTTCATCGTCTGCGGATCGGGATCATCGGGTTCGGTGGTGGCGCGGCGCCTGGCAGAGACCGGCGACGCTTCGGTGCTGCTGCTCGAGGCCGGCGGGACCGATGACGTCCAAAGCGTTTGGGACCCGGGACAATGGCCGGCCAATCTCGGCACGGAACGCGATTGGGGTTTTGAGGCCCTGCCCAATCCTTCGCTCAACGGTCGTCGGCTGCCGCTCTCCATGGGCAAGCTGCTGGGCGGCGGCTCGAGCATCAATGTCACCAATTGGGCGCGCGGACATCAACACGACTGGGACTTTTTCGCGAAGGAGGCTGGCGATCCGGGTTGGGGCTATGAGGCCGTTCTCGGCATCTTTCGTAGCATTGAGGACTGGCAAGGGGCGCCAGATCCCCTGCGGCGCGGCAAGGGTGGTCTCGTTTATATCGAGCCGGCGCGCGATCCGCATCCTGTAGCACCTGCCGTGGTCGATGCCGCCCGAACCGTCGGCATTCCGACCTTCGACGATCACAACGGCCAGATGATGGAAGGCAAAGGCGGTGCCGCCTTGTTCAATCTGCGCATCCGCGACGGCCGGCGTCAATCGGTCTTTCGCACCTATACCTATCCCTATATGGATCGGCCGAACCTGACCGTCCTCACCGGCGCCCTGGTGACGCGCGTCATCCTGGAGGGTAAAAGCGCCGTCGGGGTGACGTTTGTCCACAAGGGTGTTATCCATCGGATCAAGGCACGCTGCGAGACAGTTCTTTCGCTCGGCGCCATCAACACGCCCAAGGTACTGATGCAATCGGGTATCGGCGATGGGCGCGAGTTGAGCGCGGCCGGCATCGAGGTGGTGCAGCATCTTCCGGGCGTGGGACGCAATTTTCAGGACCACATCGCAGTCCCCTGCGTTTTCGAATATCAGACGCCGCTCCCGCTTCGCAACAGCGGCGGAGAGGCAACCTTCTTCTGGAAAAGCGATTCCTCGCTCGCTACCCCGGATGTGCAGGGGCTCATGGGGGAGTTTCCCTTCTCGACTCCCGAAGTCGCCCATTTCGCGCCGCCTCCGGGCTCCTGGACGCTGCTGGCCAGCCTTGCACGCCCTGGCAGCCGCGGCAGATTGCGGATCACCGGGCCAAAGCCGTCCGATCCCATCGAGATCGCGGCCGACACGCTTTCCGATCCCGCCGACATGAAGGCGCTGACCCGCGGAGTGGAGCTTTGCCGCGAGATCGGCAACTCCTCCGCCATAAGGCCGTTCGTGAAGCGCGAGGTCATGCCTGGCAATCTGACGGGAAGCGCGCTCGAAAGCTTTGCTCGAGATGCCGCCTCGACGGTCCATCACCAGACCTGCACGGCGAAGATGGGGCGCGATGAGATGTCCGTCGTGGACGGTCGTCTCAAGGTCTATGGCATCGACAATCTGCGCATCGCCGATGGCTCGATCCTGCCGCGAGTGACCACTGGCAACACCATGGCGCCCTGCGTGATCATCGGCGAGAAGGCCGCGTCGTTCATCAAGAGCGCAGCGAAACTCGGGGAAGAGAACGGGCACGCCAAATCCCGGCTTAGGGCTTTCCGCGCAAGGAAGGCTCCTGAGATCAGGCGTCGTGAGCCCACGACGCCTGATCTTGATTCCCTGCGCCCCGCTCAGCTGTCGGTGACATCGAGTTCTGTCGAATGGGCGCCTGGCGGGTGACCGAAGCGATCACGAAATTTTCGGGCGAAATGCGTATAGTCGCGAAAGCCGCAGCTATAGGCGATCTCGCTGAGAGGTTGTTTCGTGCTTAGTGACGCCCGGCGCTGTACGAGGCGCGCGGCTTGATCCAAACGAACCGAAAATATGCAGTCGCTGCAGGTCGAGCCACGCTCCGTGAACAACTTCTGGAGATAGCGCAGAGAAATCCCCGCTTCGGCCGCTACCTCGTTGGGACCGAAATCCGGGTCGGCGGCGCCGTCCTTGATGATGCCGCAGATCCGCCGGAACAAAGTTTCCGAATGGCGTGAGCCGAACCATGGGTCGGATGGGGCAAACAGTGCGCCGACGAGGTCATAGACTACCAACTGCATGTAGGACTCGGCCGGCGACGAGGCCGATCCTTCGGCATGATCGGCTTCGCGAATGAGATCGAAGAGCAGACGCCCGGCAGACGTTCCGCCCTGTCTGAAAAGGCCACCCTCCGGCTCAAAACCTAGATATGAAACCAACGCCTGACGCGGCAGGGCAAGGGTGACGATATTACTTGGTCCGTCAGCGCAGTATGTCACTGGCCGAGACCCATCGACGAGCGCGACGTCGCCTTGAGCGAACCGTACAGCCTGATCGTTGTGGAGCATCGCCAACTCTCCATTGGCCTGAAAGTGAGCGAAGTAATGGTCTGCGCCATCGAGGCGAGCATCTCGGTAGGTCCGTTCAACCCGTGGAGCATTAGAACCAATATCTAGTGCGGTGAACCCTCGGACGGTGACAGGGCGAACCCAGCCAGCAAACTTATCGGGTTCGATACCTTCCGAGTAATACCGTCCAGACTTTGTGCGGAGCAGATCTCTCCAGGCCTCGAAATCCAATTGTGGCGCTGAGATAGCATCGTCGCTTTGAAACATCTTTGGCTCCATTTTTGTGGTTTCTCTGCATGAACGACTCGCAGCCGGTCTTTCTGCGATCTGTACCGTCAAAATCGCAGAGGCGTGATGAACAGTGAGCGAAGCTCAGCGATCTCTCGGCCTACGCGAACGGTTCCGGCCAATTCGCTTGACGGGACGCGCTGCGGAGGCTGCACCTTCCGCGCCGCTCCTTTATCCGAAGCCTCGTCAGGCGCTCTGCCGCCCGGCGGCTTCCAGGATGAGCTGAGCAATCTCATGCGGATGAGAAATCAACGACAAGTGGCTTGCCTTCACCTCTATGGTCTTTGCGTTCATGCGCTTGGCCATGAAGCGCTCGAGATCCGGGTTGATCGTGCGATCCTCGGTCGAGACGGCGTACCAGCTTGGCTTCGAGCGCCAGGCCGCTTGCGTCGTCTTTCCGGAGAATAGCTGGTCCGAGATCGGTGCCTGCACGGCATAAAGGATGCGCGCCTTCTCGCTAGGAAGATCGCCGGCGAAATCTCGCAGGAAAGCCTCTTCTCCGAGCTTGCCATAGCCTCCGGACCAGACAAGGCCGGCGGAGGCGGGCGGCGCAGGGAAAGTCTTGGCGAGCGCCGTATAGTCTTCGGCGGCATCCGGCGCGCGGGCCGCGACGTAGACGAGCGAGGAAACCTTCGGATCGATCCCTGCCTCGGTGACGATCATGCCGGCAAAGGAATGTCCGACAAGTATGGTCGGTCCATCCTGAAGGGCGATCGCGCGACGCGTTGCCTCGACGCCCGCCTCCAGGGTGGTCAGCGGATGTTGGACAGCGGTAGCGTTGAAGCCGGCCTTCTGAAGAATTCCAATCACCTCCGACCAGGACGAGCCATCGGCATACGCGCCATGGACCAGGACAACATTGCGAATCTTGGAGCCCGTCTGCGCTCGTGCCTTGTCGGCGCCAGTCAACAAAGTTGTTGCCATTCCAGCGGCGAGTGCGGTGGAGAAAGTACGTCTATTTAGCATGTCGTGAACTCCTTGGGAGGGTGGCAGACTTGGATCCAATTGGCATCAAATCTCGAGCCAGATGAGCCGCACTCATGCCGCCCATGCCCAAGCTTCGCAGCCTACCGGGGCTTCGTTACGGCCGTCACCGCTTCGTGATCTTCGCCTCGTGTTCAATGAAGAGGTCTGCTCACGATCTCGTCGACTTGCGCCCCTGTCGTCTGGCAGCGATCGGCGGCCCATGCGCTAAGTTCTATCCAGAACGCGGTCTGGAGTTTTGCCGAGAGGTGTCGGATCGAACACGACGCGCAGCGATTTTATCCGGCCATCGCTGATCGTGAACCATCCGCAACAGAATATCGGCGTACTTGGCCTTGAGGGCAGAGCAAGGTAGTATTGGCACGCAACCTCGTCGCCTTCGACGAGACACTTCACTGTCGTCTGTTGAGCACCGAGGCGCGCCATGGCGGCGATATATGCATCAGGCCCATCGATTGGCGGACCGAACATCCCAACAAAATGCAGATCATCCGCCAGATAGCTCCGCGCACGCACCAGATCGCGTGCGTTGAGCGCTTCAGCGAGGCAAGTGACCAGGCTTCTTTCGAAGTCATCCGTTCTCATTTCTGTTCTCCGAGGTGCGTAGTCAGCAAGCCAGTATCGGCCCCAGCCAGGTCTCGAACCGGTCGCTTCATGCACTTTGGTTCCACGCCTAGATCACGCGCTGTCGGAAGTCGGGAGCCGATGACGCACTCGCGTGGGCTTCTGAGCGCACTGTGACTACGGCAAGCTCGGATCGGAGCGGAACCTACTTGGACAGAGTTAGTCCCCGAAGCTACCCTGGTTTGTAAATTCGCTCAGCCTCTGGATCATCCACGGAATAACCTATCTCCCTAAGCTCATCCCAAGCCTGGTCGGGCACCTTCACAGTGGCCCAATCGAGGGTCTGAGCGACTCTTTCGGGCTTGGAAACACCTGCAACGGTCGAGGTTATCCTCGGGTCATTCAGCGAGAACTGAATCGCCACCGCGCCGGGAGCAACGCCATGCTTTTTGCACACGGCCTCGACCTCACGCACAGGCGTCAGTCTAACTTGGTCAATCTCTTGATACGTAATCCGAGAAACAGCCGAGCTTCCCTTTGCCAAAACGCCACCGGCATAGGGAGCCGCATTGAGCACAGCTATTCCCCTTTCGTTGGCTAGGTCAAATAGGTCACTTGCCGACCTGTTCAAAAGTGTGAAGCGATTGTGGTTGAGCAAGACGTCAAACGGCCTGTCTCTCACGATCGGCAGCATGATATCGAGACGGCCCATTGCCAGCCCCACCGCGGTCGCCAGACCTTCCTCTTTTATCCGAAACAATTCATCGAGCGCGCCGCCTGGCCGCGTGATCTCGCCGATTTCGGCGGAATGCTCAGGGTCGTGAAGGTGCAGTATGTGAACGCGATCGAGACCGAGCGCCAGAAGGCTCTCCTCGAGCGACTGCCTAGCGCGACCGGCGTCGAAGCGGCCTGTACCCATATCCCGGTCTAATTTCGTCGAAAGCACAAATCCTGGAGGAAGACCTCCGCGCTCCCTGATCACCGTTCCAATCCGCTCCTCGCTGCGGCCAAAGCCGTAGTTGCGGGATGTGTCCATGAAATTGACCGGACCGTCGAAAATCGCTCGGATGGTCACAAGGGCGGTGGCTTCGTCGACGCTATAGCCATACGTGTCCGGCATCCCGCCGAGTGGAGCTGTTCCGAAACAGATCTCGGTAACTTCCAATCCAGTCCGTCCGATTGGTCTCCGTTTCACCGCCGCCTCCACGTTAGGACTAGCAACAAGAGCGGACTTCGACCCGTTGAGTGTCCACTGTGTTGAAGCCGTGCACGCACCCACATTCGAGCTTGGCAGTTATGCCGGCAGAAACCCTTGGTCCCTGCCGGCATAATATCTCAGGTTCGGGTTCGCACGCCGCTCGAGCGCTGGCTCGCGATCGTCGTCAGCACCGCTGCCACTATGATGACGGCACCGGTGGATGCCTGAACGTAAAAGGACGGAACCTGCGCCAGCGTGAGCAAGTTGTTGATGACGCCGATCAAGAGCACTCCGCTAACAACTCCAACGATTGTCCCTCGGCCGCCGCCAAGACTTACGCCCCCGATCACCGCGGCCGCAAAGGCGGAGAAAATGATCCCCTGTCCTTGGGTTGTCACCGTCGAGTCAAGGCGCCCCGTCATCAGAACACCGGCCAGACCCGCCAAGAGAGCCGCAAAGACAAACGCCGACCAAATGATCCTGTCCACGTTAATGCCGGCGGCCCTCGCGGCGTCTTCATTGCCGCCGATAGCATACAACGCCCGGCCGTAGCGGTGGTAGTGAAAGACCAGGCCGACCACAGCCGCGACCACAATGAAAACGATCACCGAAACAGGAACACCGAACCAACTCTCGGAGCCGAGATAGGTCAGCGCTTTGCCGGGAGAGTAGATCGAACGCCCGTTGGAAATGATCAGCACTCCGCCGCGAAGCAGCACAAGCAGCCCGAGCGTCGAGATGAACGGGTTGAGGCCCACCCTGACGACCATGAAACCATTGAAAAACCCGATCAACCCCGCAGTACCCAGGGCAACGAATAGGCCAGTCCAACTCGGCAACTCCAATCCAAGCCCGCCAGCCGCCGCAGGCACCAGGGTGACGGCTGCCAACATCGGAGCGAAGCCGACAATTCCCTCGAGTGAGAGATCCAGTCGACCTATCAGGACGACGAAAGTCAGGCCGATTGTCGTCAGGCCCAGAACGCTCACCTGGTCGAGGATATTCAGCAGATTGGCCGCCGTGGCGAACCGAGGAGCAACGATGGCACCAATGATCACCAGTATGAGAAGGACCGGGTACATCGTATATCCACCGGCCACAAAGCCGCTCCCATAGGCGGACAGTCGTGACTGTCCGGAATGTTCCTTCTTCGGCGTTGATTTGCTCACGATATCGGTGCTCATACGACGCCCTCCATTCGCAGGATTAGATCTTTGATTGTGTATTCACCCACCAGTTCGTCAACGACGTGCCCCTCGAACACGATAGCGACCCGGTTGGCCAGCTGATCAATTTCGTCTTCCTCGTCCGAGACGACCACAACCCCCAATCCCTTGCTGGCAAGATCGCGCAACAGCGAATAGAGCTGCTCCTTGGCTCCCACATCGACGCCGCGGGTTGGACTGAGAGCGACAATGACCTCGGGAGCTCGACAAAGCGCGCGCGCGAAAACGACCTTCTGCTGATTGCCGCCGCTGAGCTGGCTCACCGCTTGCTCCAGAGACGAAGCGATTACGTTCGTCTGCTGGGCAAGGCGCCCGACATGCCTAGCTTCCTTGCCTTTGCTGATAAAACCCAGTTTGCCGGACAAGACGTCGAGGCCGCCGATCGCTACATTCTCGCGAACACCCAGAATGCCGACATAGCCGCTTGCATGCCTGTCGGTGGGAACCAGGCCGATAGTCGGCAGCTTGCCACGCGGGCTGAACACCTCGCCGTTCTCAGGCCTTTGCTGGCCAGCAAGCACCATTGCGAGCGCTTCCTTCCCGCCGCCTACGGGACCTGCCAGGGCTACGATCTCGCCCGCCCTTACCTCGAAGTCGATGTCCTTTTCCGAAAAACGGTCGAGCCGAATTCCCTTGGCCTGGAGCAGAATAGGCGCTTCATCCGCCATGAAGTCCTGGCGCGTGCTTCGGACCGTCTTTTCGCCCATCATAAGGTCGGCGATGGTTTCTACGTCCAGACGCTCCACGGGCTCGCGTTCCTTAACGACCTTCCCGTCCCTCAAGATCGTGACTGTATCGGCAATCTCGAAAACCTCGTCGAGGTGGTGCGAGATGTAGACGAACGAGACTCCCTTGGCTTTGAGTGCCCTCACATGCTCGAACAGAATGCGTTTTTCCGCATTGCTCAACGCCGCGGTTGGCTCGTCCAGGATCATGATGGGCACGCCCCGACTGAGGGCCTTCATGATCTCGAGCAGCTGTCTCATCCCGGCGCCCAGCTCCCCTGCCAGCGAGCGGGGCTGGATGTCCATGTTCCATTCGCTCAGCAGGTCAGCTGCACGCTCCAGCATCAGCTTATGGCTCACCACGCCGAAACCTCTGCGGACGAGAGGATTCTCCAAAAAAAGGTTCTCCGCCACCGTCAGAAGGTTGAACAGCTGAGGCGTTTGTTGAACGTGGGCAATCAGCTTGCGAATGCTCGGCGCGTAGTTTTGGCCGACCGCTTCTACCTCGACCTCTCCAATCCTGATCGATCCGGTATCGGCCGAAACGTATCCGCTCAAGGTGGAAACAAGCGTGCTCTTTCCCGCGCCATTGCGGCCCAACAGGGCGTGAACCTCACCGCGCATGACGGTGAAATTCACGCCGCGAAGAGCCCGGGTCGAGCCAAAGGTCTTGGCGATGTCACGCATCTCGACGATGGGTCGCGCGTTGTCCATGATCTTCGGCTCCACGGCTGGTTCCTCCTGAACTTATTTGCCGACCTTGTTCGCCCAGAGATCAGGTGAATCCACATTGTCGGTTGTCACCAGCGTCGCCTTGAGCTGGTACTGCGGTCCAACGGATGTATCGATAACCTGGCCGTCGTCACGTGGTCCGATCTCGATCTTGCCACCCTTGGAGACGAGTTCGATCAGGTCGGCCGTCTTGGTCGCATAGGCGCTCAGGGGCTGTGACACCGTCGCGTCGAGGGCTTTGCCGCGGATCAGCTGCAGCCCTTGAGGCGTTCCATCGATTGCTATGCGGATCACTGAGTTCGGATCACCCACCGGAGCGCCCTTGCCGCCGTTGGTGAGCTGGGCATTCACGGCCGATGCCATGAGCTCGGACGCCATGAAGATGCCGCTCAATGAAGGATTCTGGGTGAGGACGTTCTGCGCAGCATCGGCAGCCATGTCGGCAGTCCATTCGGTCGGGCGCTGTATCAGATTCACCTTGGGCGCGAGCTCGTGCAACGTTTTGGAAAAACCATCGGAGCGATCACGGCCGTTGGGTGTGGTCAGGGCGCCCTGCAGCTCGAGCACGATACAGCTGTTGTCGGTCCAGCATGGCTTGGCCTGCAGACGCTTGACCATCTCCTTGGCGCCTTGAACGCCGGCGTCGACATTGTCCGCGCGCACCGTCGCCGTCACTTTGCCGCCCGCGGGAGCATCGTCGATCGAGAAGACGAGGACGTTGGCGTCATTCGCCTTCTTGACCGCGGGAACGATTCCCGCGGCGTCGATGGGAGCGAAGACCAGGACGTTGGCGCCGTTGGCAATCAGGTTCTGGAGCGCATCGACTTCGGCCGCGATATCGCCATTGGGATCAGGAGCACCGACCAGGGTGAAACCCTTTGCATCGAAGGCCTTCTTCGAGAGATCCAGCATCAGGGTCTGGAAATCATCCTTGAGAAACTTCGGGGTAAAACCGATCCTCACGTCCGCAGCCTTGTATTCTGCAAGCGCGGTCCCAGCGGTTATTGCCAGGAACAGCGCGCCGAAAGCCACCGTGCTGGCGGCCCTGCGGCGAGAAATGGGGAGAGTTGGAAATTTCATCGATTCCTCCTTTTGTTGCACGGTCCGACCGCCCGTTGAGCCGGGCTTGACGCCGCTTAGGCCTTCTGTGCTCACCACAGAAAGGTTCTACCTTGCGATGAGACACCGTTCGCGATGTCGTCACCCGCAAATGCTATTGCAGTGCTTGCCTGGCCCGCACTGAAAGAGCCCTGCTGGAGAAGTCGGGAGTGAGGCCACGCTTTCGCGGTTCTCCTTCGATCCTGATCGCAAGGAGGGCACAGCCAAGATGCCCGCGCCATTGCGGGACTGGTCTCGGTCATTTCCCCACACGGCTATCCGTGCGAGCCCATACTTCACCAAACACCACTCCTCCCACTGCGCGGATCGTTCATCCTCCTGCGGATCCGCGCCTAATGCTTCATGCAGCCACTTCGGAGACACGCACTAAACGTTGCTCTTTCATGGATTTGTAAGCCGCTTCCGCCAGGATGAGCGCGCGGCGCCCGTCTTCGAAACTAGCCAGCGGAACGGCGCCTTTCTCCACACAGTCCACGAACCCATCGATCTCCGCCGTGAAGGCTTCCTGGTAGCGCTCAAGAAAGAAGAACTGGTACGGCTGGCTCGCCTCGGCGGCCGTGCTGGTAAAGCGGCGCAATTCGTGAGGTTTGCGGTTGTCCGAAAGGAGCATGCCCGCGCTTCCGATCAGCTCAACGCGCTGATCGTAGCCGTAGACCGCCGTGCGCGAGTTGTTGATGTGGCATTGCTTGCCCGACGCAGTCCTCAGGATGAACATCGCACTGTCGACTTCGTCGAGTTCCTTTCCGAGGGCCGGATCGATGAGTGCATTGGCAAGAGCGAAGACCTCGGTTGGCTCTTCGCCGAGCATGAAGCGAGCCAAATCGAAGTCGTGGATCGTCATGTCGCGGAATAGCCCGCCCGCAGCCTCCAAATAGGCTTTCGGTGGCAACGCGGGGTCGCGTGACGTGATAATGACCTGGTGCAGTTCGCCTATATCGCCAGCCAGCATCGCCGTTCGCGCTGCACTGTGCCCGGGATCGTAACGACGGTTGAAGCCGAGTTGGATCGGGATTTTGGTCTCACCGATCTTGGCGGCGCACGCCTGGACGCGGGCGAGGCTAAGGTCGATCGGCTTTTCACACAGAACCGCTTTGCCCGCAGCGACTGCCATTTCTATGTAGTCGGCATGGGTGGGCGTTGCGGTGGCGATCAGAACGGCGTCCACCGCGTCGGACGCGAAAATCTCCTCTGGGCTGGCCGCAGCCTTGACGCCTTGGGCCGCCGCGACCCTTTCGGCCGCCTCTGAATTGACATCAAATACCCCCGCCAACTTGGATCGGGGATGCCGCGCGACATTGGCAGCATGCATTTGACCAATTCGGCCACAGCCGAGCACGGCGATACGCAACATCAATTTCCTCCCTACGGCCCGTCATGCGGGTCGAGCACCATTCCTTGCGTGCACGTGCAAAATATCTTGCATTTTCGCATGTGTGTCAATACAAATTCCGCATTGATTTCTTCTGCAAATTTCATTGCAGGCTGAGGAGGTGTCAAAAGATGAATAGAGTCGATGGGAAATTTGCGGTGGTCACCGGCGGCACACAGGGATTGGGTGCTGCGATCGCCATGCATTTCGCGGATGCGGGCGCCGCCGGAATTGTCACCTGCGGGCGCAACGCCGACAAGGGCGGCGCCGTCGCTGCAGCGATCGAGGCTAAAACGGGCTGCGTCGTTCGCTTTGTCCAGGCCGATCTGGCGAACGTAGCCGATTGCAGGACGGTCATTGAGGCCGCGGATACGGCCTTTGGGCGCGTCGATGTCCTGGTGAATGCCGCCGGCCTTACGGACCGAGGCGACATCCTCAACACCAGCGAAGAGCTTTTCGACCGGATGTTCGCAATCAATACGCGCGCTCCCTTTTTCCTAATGCAGGAAGCAATTCGGCGGATGGTCCGAGACAATATCGAAGGAGCGATCGTGAACATTGGCTCTACCTCGGCGCTCGCCGGGCAGCCGTTTATCGCATCCTACTGCGCCTCCAAGGGTGCCCTTGCCACGCTTACCCGCAACACGGCGTTTGCAACGATGCGGAACAAGATCCGGGTCAATCAGCTGAACATCGGCTGGATGGCTTCCGACGGCGAGGACCGCATCCAGCGCGAGTATCATGGCGCGGACGCAAACTGGCTCGAAAAGGCTGCGGCCGAACAACCTTTTGAGCGACTTCTGGCTCCCGCGGAAGTGGCCAAGGCGGTCACCTTTTTGGCTTCGGAAGATGCCGGGATGATGACTGGCTCTGTAATCAATTTCGACCAGTCAGTCTGGGGCGCCTACCCCTTCGCACCTCCGACCCCGGTCTCGAAGCTGACGATCTAGAGGGCCGACGGCCACTGAAGCGCGGAACCGTTTCAGTTGCCAATTCATCCCCTAACGCAGAATGGTTCAGTCAATCAGAAGATAGCGCAATTGAAACGGGTGAAGACCTGGCTTTGCGTTATGCGATTGACAGGCTGAACGCCCTGCAGCGCCATCCTTATGCACTCGACGGACAGCGCGACTTCACGGTCGAAGTCATGACCGATCGTCACGTCCATGATGCCCCGCTCGAGCAACGACCGCGAGTTCGTGTTCAACTCATGGCCGATAAACACGGTCGAATGAGTAAGACCTTCAGCTTCAAGCGCGCGCCCAACTCCCAGGTTGGCGCCTGAAACATTGTAGATAGCCGCTGGCGGGCCATTCTTTCCTATATATCGCCGGACGGCGTCATAGATGACCTCAATGCTCTCGTCGGAACTTACCCTTTCATCGATGGCCAAGGATGAGAATTCTGTTCGCAGAACGTGTCTGAACCCCTGCTCGCGATCCTGCTGGCAGCGAAATGGCACGCTGCACACAAACAGGACTTTGCCGGCTGTCCCACGTGGGAGCATTCGACCACATAGCCAGGCCGCCGTAGCCCCCGATACATACTGATCCGAGCCGACGTAGGCTGCCCTTCCCGACAAGGGAAGATCGGTGGTCAGGCAGATCACCGGGAGGCCCCGTCCCGTGGCCGCCCTCACGGCATCGTTGATTGCCGGGTGCTCTCTGGCGACCAGAATAATGCCATCCGACTTTTCGGCCGCGCTCTTAATCCGGCGCGCGAATTCCTCAGGTTCGACAGCGTGTGAGACATGGGATTCTGTTTCAATTTCGATCGACGGGTTTTGCGCGCTGAAGGTCTTCGCGGCGGCTTCCGCGGCCTCGTTGAACGATCGTCCGGAATCGGCGAGAAGATAAAGACGCAGCGGCTTTGAAATCTCGGGCAGCGAAATCCCGCCGGCGCCTGAGTGCCTGGCGTCCACCATCGACTTGCACAAATGTTGTTGCAGAATCGATTGAAATTCGCGGTAGCCGGAAAATCCCAAAGTCTGGACGAATCGCACCACGCTCGATGCGTTCACGCCGCAGCGACTGGCGACCTCGGAACTTGACAGGAGCGCCGTCTCACCAAGGTTCGCGATGAAGAAATTCGCCACGCGCCGTCCGCCCTTACCCATACTGCCTTGAGCCGAATTCAAAGTGGTCATCAGCTCGCTGGCAGATTGAGGCTTTGATCGCGAAAGCAGCATGGTCGATCCTTTTCGGGACGACAATACTGGAACTTTGCGATTACGCAATATTCCTTGCGTAATCGCACGGGATCATTGATTATGGTCTGGAGCAGTTGCTCAATGAGGTGCTGGCAGATCAAGCGGCCACGCGCAGGCCCTGTTCCATGCCGGCCTGCGGATAGCCCGGAAAAGAAGGCGGCAAGCGCGCGGACCATCAGCAAACACGTCCGATAGAATCTCGGAAGGACCGATTATACCCTTACTCAATGTTCATGTCGTCAAAGGCAGGAGCGCGGAACAAACAGCTACGCTGTTGCAGGCGATACATAACGCAATGGTCGAAGCTTTTGAGGCACCTGTGCGGGCCGTTATCAGGTTCTGCACGAGCACGAGCCATCGCATTTGCTCATGGAGGATACTGGTCTTGGCTTTGAGCGAACAGATAGCCGGGTCCTGATCCATGTGACGACGCGGCCAAGAAGCCAGCAAATGAAGGAGCGGTTTTACGCGTCGCTTCTTGAAAATCTCGGACAACGCTGCGGCGTTGCACCTGCGGACCTCATGATCTCCTGCGTTGAGAATCGCGATGGTGATTGGAGTTTCGGATTCGGGCGCGCCCAATTCTTAACCGGGGACTTATAGGGCGCGCCGAACTTCACCGCCCGACGGATCCCTGGCTACGTGGACGTCCACAGCCCAGAATTCATCGCCTGCCAAACTGGCAAGCCTGGCCGAGCGAAGGTGGTTCAGCCGCGACCCGCGGAGTGCCGCATTCGAGGTCGCCATCAAGCTGTGCTGACCCAGCGGCCCGCAGTCGCCGAGCTATGGATCGCTTCGACCAGTTGCTGGATGCGCTGTCCGGAGCGGAAGCTGAATGGCTCGGGACGGAGCCCCGCGATGGCTTCGAGAAACAGCGCGACCTCGATGGCCTTGAGATCGTTGAAACCAAGCTGATGGCCGGGCGCCACGCAAAACAGCCCATAGGGCGGATGATCAGGCCCGGCCTCAATGCGTCGGAAGCCGCGAACGCGACCGGCTTCCGCAGTGGTGTAGAATTGCAGTTCGTTGAGGCGCTCCTGGCTGAAGCTCAGCGCCCCTTTCGAGCCGTAAATCTCGAAATCGTGCTGCATCTTGCGGCCGGTCGCCACCCAACTCGCCTCGATGCTGCCGGTGGCGCCGCTGGCGAAGCGCAAGAAAGCCCGGCCGATGTCGTCGACCTCGACGGCGGTACGGCCGCCCTTGCCATCCGGACGACTGTTGATCACGGTCACCGCGTCGCCAAGTACGCGCTCGATCGGGCCGACCAGGAACTCGGCGGTCGCCAGGGCATGACTGCCGAGATCGGCCAGCGCACCGCCACCTACCGGGTCGAGGCGGAAGGTGAAGGGGCCTTCCGCATCACCCATGTAGTCTTCGGCGTGAATCCCGCGATAGCTGCGGATTTCGCCAAGCTCACCGGTCGCGATGAGTTCACGGGCCAGGGCCATCATCGGATTGCACAGATAGTTGAATCCGACCTGCGTGCTTACGCCGGCAGACACGGCAGCCTTTGCCATCTCGGCGGCCTCTGCAGCGCGCGGTGCAAGCGGCTTCTCGCAATAGACATGCTTGCCGGCGGCGATCGCGGCCAGCGCCATCTCGCGGTGAAACGCGTTTGGCGCGGTGATGTCGACGAGATCGATATCCGGATCGCCGACAAGTCGGCGCCAATCGCCGGTAGCGTTCTTGAAGCCGAGCGTACGCGCGGCTGCGACGGCAAGTTCTTCGGTGCGGTCCGCGACGGTATGAAGCTCAAGCTCGAATGGCAGATCGAAAACACGTTCCGCCGCGGCAAAGCCAAACGAATGGGTTTTGCCCATGAAGCCGGTGCCGATCAGCCCGATTTTTAACTTGGGTTTTTCATTCCCCATTGATCTCGGCCCCATTGACGACGAGCGTAGGATCGATCTTGCCCTCGAAGAAATCGAGGACGTTCTTGACCGAGGAAATAGCCATGCGTTCGCCGCATTCGACCGTAAGGCCCGCAATGTGCGGCGTGAGGATGACCTGATCCATCGCCAGCAACTGGTCATCGGCCGCCGGCGGCTCATTGTCAAAGACGTCGAGCCCGGCGGCCGCTACACGGCCGGTAAGCAGTGCTTCAATGAGCGCAGTCTCGTCGACCACGCCGCCGCGTGCGGTGTTGATCAGAATGGCGCCACGCTTCAGGTATCGGAACTCACGGGCGGCGATGAGCGGACTGTTACTCTTGGGAGCATGCACCGAAATCGCGTCCGCCCAGCCCAGCGCTGTATCAAGGTGGCTGATTGAGGAGACAGGACCCACCGGCCAACCGAGCTTTTCGAGAAACGGGTCATAGGCCGCGACCTGCATGGAAAAACCGGCGGCCATACGGGCAAGATGCCGACCGATCCGGCCGTAGCCCAGAATGAGCAGTCGCTTGCCCGCTAGTTCCGACGCTTCAAGCTTGTTGCGCCAGTTCCAGCCATTTTCGCGAACGGCCCGATCGGCGCGCAGCGTGCGCTTCGCGGCCGCCAGCAGCAGCATCATGGCATGCTCGGCCACGGAGACGGAATTGACGTCGCCAACGACGGCAAGCGCGATTCCGCGCTTATTAAGCGCCGGCAGGTCGACGGAGTCGTAGCCGACCCCATGCCGCGAGACGATACGGAGGTTTTGCGCCTTCTCGACGGTGGGAGCGGACAGTGGTTGGGTTCGAATGACCAGTCCATCGGCCCTGCCGATGAGCGAAGCATAGCCGGGCTCGGAAACCTCCTCGACGTAGTCGTAGGTTACTCCTGGAGTCTCGTCGAGCAGGGCGATCCCGCTCGGATGCAGTTTGCCGGCGATGAGAACGTGCGGCATCAATAGCCTCCCTTGACGTCGTCACCCTTAGTGAGCGCTCCGGCCGTCAGTGCCCGGAACCGCTTCACAGCGGCGTCGGCCGCGCCGGCGAGCAGCCGCACGTCATTGGAGACGGTGGTCATGTCGAAGCCCCATGCCACGGCGCGCCCCGCATATTCCGGAGTACCGCAATGCAGCGCGGCGCGAATACCGTGATTGTGGCAGGCCCGCACAATCGCTTGCAGAGCCTCGATCATTTCCGGTTCTTCGCGATCGAAAGCAGGAGGCAGGCGACCGCCGTGCAGGCTGAAGGTCAGATCAGCCGGCCCGACATAAATGCCGTCGAGCCCCGGCGTGGCCGCGATCGCATCGAGATTAGCCATCGCGTCCGCGGTCTCGACCATCGCGAAGGCAAGGATTTCGCCATTGGCTTCCGCCGCATAGTTCGCACCGACGGCGAAATTGGCGCGGGTTGGCCCGAATGACCGTTGTCCGGACGGCGGGTATCGTAGGTAGGAGACAAATCGTGCGGCTTCCTCCGCGGTGTTGATCATCGGGCAGATGATCCCGTAGGCGCCGCCATCCAGCGCCTTCATGATGATGCCCGGCTCGAGCCAGGGGACGCGCACCAGCGGGGTGACGCCCGAGGCGCGCATGGCCTGCAGCATGGGCAGCATGGCGTTGTAGTCGAGCGCACCGTGCTGCAGGTCGATGCCGATGCTGTCATAACCTTGCGCGGCCATGATCTCGGCGGTGAACGAGTTGCCTATCGAAAGCCAGCCGTTGATGGTCGGACGGCCGTCGGCCCAGAGCTTTTTGAGAGTATTGGGGATCATGGCGCAGCCCTTAGAAAACGACCTGGGCAAGCTTGGTATCGAGGTAGTCCTTGATCGACTCGATGCCCCCTTCCCTGCCCATGCCTGAGAAATTGGTGCCGCCGAAGGGTGCCTCCGAGGCCGCAAGCGCGAAGCTATTGATGCCGACCATTCCAGCCTTCAGTTCGGCAACCGCCCGGCGCGCACGCTTCGGACTTTGCGTGAACGCGTAGGCCGAAAGCCCCATGTCGGAGGTGTTGGCGCGTTGCAGCGCCTCGTCGTCGCTGGAGAACGAGGTGATCGCTGCCACCGGACCGAAATTCTCCTCGGCGAAGACCGCCATGTCGTCGCTAACGTTGGTCAGCACCGTGGGCTCGAAGAAATGCCCGGCGTTGAAGGTCGCCGCACGGCGGCCGCCAGCGGCGATCGTTGCCCCTTGCCGTTCGGCCTCCGCAACCACGGCCTCGATGTCTGACAGCCGCTTGCCGTTGATGAGCGGTCCCATCTGCACCGAGGCATCGAGACCGTCACCGAGCTTCAGCAACTTGGCCCGGGAGACGAAGCCCTCGACGAATTTGTCATGCAGGCTTTCATGGATGAAGAAGCGGTCGGGCGTGACGCAGACCTGTCCGGCATTGGCATATTTGGTCGGTACCGCCACACCGAGTGCGGTTTCGAGATCGGCATCGTCGAAGACGATCAGCGGCGCGTTGCCCCCCAATTCCATCGAAACCGTTTTGACGGTGTCGGCGGCATCGCGGATCATCTGCTGACCGACCCGCGTGGAGCCGGTCAGGGAGACTTTCCGGACTACTTTCGACGCCATGATCGGCGTGTAGGTGGCTTCCGTAGGACCGACCAGAAGGCTGACTGCGCCCGTAGGCAGGTTGCCCGCTCGCATGCAGTCGACCATGACCATGGCCGTGCCCGGGGTCTGGCTCGAGGGACGCACCACGATCGAGCAACCGGCGGCCAGGGCCGGTGCGACCTTGCGGGCCACCAGTGCTGCGGGGAAATTCCAGGCCGTGAAGGCCGCGGCGACGCCAACAGGCTCATGCAGGACCTCGAAACGCCCGCTGGGTACACGGCTCTCGATGACACGCCCGTAGATGCGACGCGCCTCCTCGGCATGCCAGCGGAATTGATCGACCGCGAGAGCCCATTCCCGCTCCGACTGGGCGAGCGGCTTGCCGGTCTCGCTGGAGATCATCCGCGCCCCTTCATCCTTGCGGCGCAGCATTTCGTCGGCAATCCGATGCAGAGCATCGGCCCGCTCGAAGGCGGATTTTGCTTTCCATGAACGAAACCCCCGTTGGGCACTTTCGAGTGCGTCGCGAGTGTCTTCTCCATTGGCACAAGCGACCTCGCCGAGCGCCCTTTCGGTGACCGGACTAAATACCGGGGTTAGGCCTCCCCCGCCCGTTGAGTGCCAGGCTCCATCGATGAAAAGTCCGTAGTCGCGATACATCTGAGCATCCTGAAAACAGCACGAGACACGCCACGCAGACAGCGCGGCGATCACAAGATTCCGGCATTGCGGGACGGGTGTTTCACTCCGTTCGGAGCAGCCTCCGGCTACGCTGATCCTCGGCATGCCCGGTGGATCGCGTGCCCTGCGCGAGCTGGCGCAGTCCTCCCTAAAACCGTATTGCAATAATCATTGCAGCATCTATTGATTTGTCAATAGACATTTCATAATAGATCGCAACGCAGCCATTTGCGTCCCCTGGGGAAGGAGAAATCAGAGCATGAAAGCCAAGCTTGGCATCGCGCCGATCGCGTGGTGGAACGACGATCTTGCGGAACTGAGTGGCGACATTTCGCTCGAGGGATGCCTTTCGGAAGCGCGGGAGGCCGGCTTCTCAGGCATGGAAACCGGGCGCCGTTTCCCGATGGACGCCGGCGTGCTCGGACCGATCCTGGATACGTATGGCATGAAGGTCTGCGGCGGCTGGTTCTCGGGCCTGCTGCTCGATGGCGACATCGCCCGCGAGAAGGATCGCATTGCCGAACAGATGACGCTGTTCAAGGCCGTGGGCGCGCCCTGCATCGTCTATGGCGAGACCGCGGGCACGATCCAGGGCAACCGTTCAGCGCCGCTCGCCACCCGTCGTCGCCTGAGCGAAGAGGAGATCAAGGCATACGGCCGAAAGATGACCGCGTTCGCAGAATGGTGCGCTGACCAGGGCATGCCGATCGCCTACCATCATCACATGGCCGCACCGATTGAATCCGAACAGGACGTGCACCTGTTGATGAAACATTCTGGTGAGGCGCTACCCCTCCTCTACGATGCCGGCCACATGGCCTTTGCCGGCGGTGACGTGCTGCGCGTGATCGACAATCACCACCGCCGCATCAGCCACGTTCACACCAAGGATGTTCGCAAAGCTATCATCGACGGGCTGGACCGCTCCCGCGAGAGCTTCCTCGACGCGGTGGTCAAGGGCGCCTTCACCGTGCCCGGCGATGGTTCGCTCGACTTCGAGACCATCGTCAAGCGGCTCGCCGGGCACGGCTATGAAGGTTGGTTTGTCGTCGAGGCCGAGCAGGATCCGATCAAGAACCCGCCGCTGGAACTGGCCAGGATCGGCCATCGCGAGCTGCTGCGCGTCATGGCATTGGCAGGCTATACCGTCGAGGGCTGACCCAAAAACGGGAAGGGCTGAAAGACTTACTCCACGCAAGGCCTGGGCGCCGGCATCTGACGTCGCCTGGCCGATGGCGACCAGGGCGTCGTCATGCAGGCAGGAATGAGCCAATGGGCCGGCAATGGCCGGCACCATACCGCGCGATTCCGGCGTAGATCAAAATGGCATAAGATTAACGGTTGTACGTCACCGGGAGAGGCTTAGCCGGGGTTCTTGCGGCATAGACGTCTTTCCATCCTCAGGCGGCCTGCAGCTCCGCCTGTCCGGTCTTGGCGCCGGTGATGTAGGCGACGATGTCGTTGCCGTCGGTGTCTT